>JAKBQK010000342.1 GCA_021835265.1 Thermoplasmata archaeon | reverse complement strand
TCAGATACGAATACCTAATAATAATTCATTTTGATATCTTTCCACTTAAGAGAATTCCTCACAAATTTTAACAAATACAAAAATATTTATAATATTGCACAATGTTGAATTAATGTATGAATACATCGATGGATGTGTTCAGCTGAGCAACTCTCAGTTAAGCTTGGATCTTTCAAAAAAGATCGACGCTACTACAGATGGTTATTCGGTTGGATTTGTCCAAAAAGGAAAAAAGAGATTGGTTGGAGTAATTGGTTTGGGTTCTGTGGGAACGGCTCTTAGTGCAGTAATGGGCTACTTTTATAGTGTTATTGGCTATGATGTTCTTGGAGACTATGATTGGAACAAAGTTCTTGGCTGCGAGGCTGTGTTTGTCTGTGTTCAAACTCCAGAAGGTGAAGACGGAAGACTTGATTGCAGTCATATAGATGAAGTGCTATCGAGATTGCAGGGAGACTGTTTCAGTGGTGTAGTAGTGATAAAGAGTACGCTAAGAGTTGGTTTCATGGATAACGCCATTAAAAAATATCCAGCCCTAAGTTTAGTGTATTCCCCGGAATTTATGAGTGAGAAAAATGCCTTTATATGGACTGCAAATCCAGATCGCATAGTAATTTCAGGAAATGAAGAACTCATGAACTATGTCCATAATCTTTACATCTGGGCGAAAGATGCCATAATAATCAGAACAAATTATAAAAGCGCGGAAATTGGAAAGCTCGCTCACAACGCATATATTGCCATGAAAGTGACATACACAAACACTATGGAGAAAATATCAGAATCATGTGGGGCGAATGCTTCGGATGTAATGAAAATTATATATACGGATAGAAGGGTAGCAAACAGTGCCCACCTTGAACCCTACAAGGGACCATATGGTGGGAAGTGCGTCCCCAAGGACACATCAGAACTCATCAATGCGTTTGGAGATGAGGCAAGATTAATCAGGGTTGCTGACGAGATAAACAGTAATCTGATGAAAACCGATAAAAGTTCAGATGAAGTAAAACGGGTTGAGTGAGTGAAAATGCCTTGCAATAGCTCCTCAAGTGAACCTGCCTTAGCTGTAATAATAAGCACTACCGGAAGAAAATCATTGATGGACATTTCGATCCCTTCAGTTTTCTATCAGAGTAGGACACCAGATATTTTATATGTGGTATCTGATTCGTATGAAGTTCTCTCTGTTAGTGATATTGCTGTATTAAAAAATGCAAATTTCCGTGTGAAACATATCATCAATATGAGGGACAAAAATCTCACAGGTGCAATGAATACTGTTTTTTCTGAAATGCTTTTTGATGGTTTTAATCCAGTTAGAACTTTCATAGCAGTTCTGGATGACGATGACTGGTGGGAGTCGGATTACCTGGATTCCTGTTATAATGCTGCTATGCAGAGTGACACGGACTGGGTGGTTAGTGGTATAATTAGACATGAGAGCAAAGGTGATTCAGGAAATTATCTATCGATTCCTGAGACTTTATCCGAAAAATCCTTTCTTATTGGGAACCCTCATATTCAGGGTTCCAATTTATTTATAAAATTTTCTCAAGTTCTTCTGGCTGGAGGTTACGACGAAAACCTTCCTAGCACAACTGACAGAGATCTATGCCTGCGGCTCCTAGCCCTTGGCAATATAAAAATCACAACCCTGAAACGACATATGGTTCACCATCTTGCCTATGGAAAGGGAAGACTTTCCGAAGTGGGATCAGAGAAAAAGTGCCTTGGTCTTAAAAGATTTTATTATAAGTATATGCCTTTCATGGATGAGGATGACAGAAAACTCTTTCTTGATAGAGCGGAGAGATATTTTGGATGCCATCCAGAGCCAGTTCCTGAGAACGACACCGTAGATAGGTGACAGATTTGTTAGCTAACTCCACAGATGACAAAATTAACCTGGTATTTGGTGTCATACCGTCTGAACCGAAGTATTTCGAAGGACTCACTTCAGAACTTATAGAATTTAACAAAACTATGGGAGGCATATCTGCATTTGTAGTTTCAGATAACGCTGGATTGCCAAGAGAAATGGTGCTAGAAAACTCAAAAAAACTGGCCTTGGCCGGGATTAAACTGACTGTTATCAGACTTGATGAAGCCATGCGGGTTGCGGATTCTGGTATTCTTGGTTCTTATTACATAGAAAAAAGGAATAGAATAGGGATATCATTTGGAAGGACAGTACTTCACAGATATACGTATCTTGAATGCCTAAAATACACCAATCCTGTAGCCTGGATAATTGATGATGATGTCTCACTAAAAGATATTTACTGGGGAACACTTGATTTTAAAATCACAGGAAAAGAGCTTTTGGGGCATATTAGTAGATGGAAGAAAAATGGTATCGGTATAGTGGTAGGAAAGGTTGGAGGGGATCCGCCAGTTCCAATTATGTCAACTGCCAGAACCCAAATGCTTGATCTCTATTACAATTTAAGGGTAATGATAGAAGGTAATCAGGTTTTCAGAAGAGAAAATGAACTCATGGACAGAGATAATATCATGAAAGAAGTCCCTGCTTATTTCTATGATTTTCCTGAGAAATCCTTCAGACACCTTGAAACTCCCATATGGAGAGATCTTCATAACACTTCACTTGATGAATTTTCTAAAGAGGCGGGAACGATTCTTAGAAAAGCCGTGTTTAGGAAAGCATCCTATCCATCCAATGAAGAAGGAGACGCAGAAGTATTTTATTATCAGGACACGGAGACTTTTGGACCTATAAGAGGTGGCAATACAATAATTCTTGATTTGGACTGCTTAAGGGATTTTGCAAACTCCTCTCCTAGAAGTGATGACGTTTCATATAGAAGGGGTGATACTCTGTGGGTAATTCTGAATAAAAGGCTTGGATCAAGAAGACAATACAAGGGAACGAGGACAGTGATTTCTTCCCAGATGATGCTCATACAGGATAGAAGAGAGAATGAAACAGACTGGGAAATGCAAAAAAAACTGATTTCAGACACCCTGGGAT
>JAKBQK010000089.1 GCA_021835265.1 Thermoplasmata archaeon | reverse complement strand
TCCAGGATAAAGATGTACAGGATGGAGAAAGGGGAGATTCTCAGTGAAATACCTAAAAAAACAAGGGATCTGGTATCTGACATGAATATTGACCTTGACCTATTACGTAAAAAAGGGTGAGTTAAGGTTACAGTTTATATTTAGAGGATGAGCTTTGCAATAGACTGACTATCATTATCTAGCTTATCCAGATTTTCCCTAAGTATGCTTTTAATTGCTGATGATGATCTAGCGGGGGCATAAATTTGATCGTTTAAGAGATAACTAAGCATAATCATCCTTAGTTGTTTAACATTGAACGGTTTCAACAAATCTATCGAATCTGTAATTGAATTTGATTCTGCGTATGAACTACTGTTCGTCAATGTGTTTACGTAACAATTCCTTAGTGCCTCAACTATACTACTTTTTTGAACTAAAGTTTTGCATATTTCCCTTTGAAATATTCCTGTTGCGTCGGGCTGGGGATCTCCGTTGATTTTGTTTATTTTAATCTTTAATGATTGGTATTTGCCTATGAATCCCTTTGGAACCTCAAAAACATCATCATATGCCAATGAAACTGGAATTACTATTACATCCCTAATTATAGCGGCACCTACTTCTTGATTTGTCCAATCTGATTCGAAGAAATTCTTTGTTATAACTGCAATAAATATTTGAAGTTCACGAAGTTCTGACAAAATTATATTCTGCCATTCTTCTGATGGTTGTATATCATCGTGCGCCATGAAGCTCTCCAATCCGAGATATGTAAGAGCTTCCTTTAGGTTTGAAACTATTTTTTTATCTTTACTTGAATAACTAAGAAAAACTTTTATTTTATTGCATTCGAGGAGATCAAAATTTGATTTGATAAATTCCGTTTGATTATTCGTCAGATTGAAACTATCTAGGGCAGAAATTAGATTTTCATCAATATGTCTCTTTATAAATTCAAATCTGTTCATAATTCACTTTCCAAGTATATCATTTTTGGTTTTAGTTTGTGGCAAAACATTCATTTCCCAATAATTTTGCCTGATCCAATACAGTAAGAGTTGTTTTTTCCTATTTGCCCAGATGATATACGTATTTACTCAATATCTTCCCCATAATGAACCTTAGCTTTTGATTGAACTCTCTCTGACAGACTAATAAATGTTGGTTTTTTCCTGAACATGGTTATAGGTTCCCATGAATGAACAGTTCGAAAGTGCTTGTATTTGCAGATTCAATTTATTATATGAAAAATCGATCCGCTTGTCGCCATCCAATTTTTGATCCTCTAGAATTCAACTGTATTCCCGGGATTGCTTAAGACTCAATTTCTCAAAACTACCTCTTTCTATGGTCAGTGTCATTAGCGCAAAGCATCTTCCACACCTAATATCTGAGACACCTGATGGCCATTCTCCATTTATATGATTTTGACAATCTACACAATTTATTCCTAAACTTACTAATGAATTCTTATTGCTACCTATATCAGGATCTGCAGATAAGAAAAACACAAGCATGCTAATTGGGATATTGATTACACCAATAGTCAAGAAAATTAACAAAAATAATCTTAACCAGTACGGCAGATAATTGAATAAAGTGAAACCATTTAATAATGGTAATGTGTTGATAATTCTAATTGCTGTAGGAAGAGGTAAACCAAAAGATAAATCGAATTCGTAAGTACCCCAATAAAATGCTGCTTGAAAAAAATCTATAACTCCCAGAGATACCCAAAATATTATCTCTAATATGACCCAAGTTAAGAAATAAATACCAACAGCATCCATTACTCGTTTCGAGAAATGATTACTCAACTTTATATTCAGACTTCCAAAAATATTGAATAGCTCCATTTCAACGTAAGTATAGATTCTTTACTTGTATATTTCGGTTCTCCATTTTTACAGAAGAAAGACTCCTTTGAAACACTTTCTATGTGTTCTCTTTCAGAACTACTTGATGATGGTTCCGACGCTTCTCATATGTTTCATTAATAATAAGGAAGCATGATGCCTCTGATTTTATAAGTAACTAAGGAAAGTCGTAAAATAAGTTTTTTTCTAATCTTCAAAAGTCGCAGCAATGAATGAAGAATTCTTTGACCTGGATGAGATGATCTCAGACATCATTCAACTTTATTAAGCAATTTTCATCATACCGGGAATGCTATAGACTTTCGAAAATGTGTGTGAAGTTAACTATCGTGAAATAAGGCTTGTAAACCAATAATTATGGCCAATAAAAACTAGAATTCGAAGGAAGCTTGTAAATAAGATAAAAAGACTTCAGAGCTTTATCGTCCACTTCTTTAAGTTTGTCAAGTACCAAATCCAATGTCTGATTCACTTCATTTTTCAAAAGCTCATTATTGCACAGTTCTTCCGCAAAAATCGTTTCAAGCAGTTCTCGTTCTTCTTTTGTGCATTTACCAAATTTATGGCTTATAAGACGAAGTGGCCAGATAAATGAGCTGGTCATCGGTCCTTGATAAAGTCTAAAATTTCCCCAATCTTGCCATGCGTACCCCCACACCATAAATTCTACCATGTGATTATGACATCTCTTGCCTATTGAAAGAGAGTAATGAGTATTCTGCCCAACCACGCCGAAAGTGAGAGAAACCCCATCTGAGCTTCTCGTGTAACCTATGAATTGCCCTTCATTAATCTCATTATCCGTGTTAGGCAAGGAAAATTCTTTCCGTCTTATAGCAACGATTGCACGATGGGTCAACATCTGAAGAACCGCAAATGGATAATGAACGTCATCAACCTGATAATACAAATCATCTATGTAAGGAGAGGAAAGTTTGCGATGACCATTGAGTGAGCAATCGAATGGCTTCGAAGGTATTGAACTAATATTGAGAGATTTATCACATGGATTATTTCCAGAAATAATGGCAGTACCTTCAGTGATTATTAATTCTGGGGATCCGCCCAAATGCCCAAATGCTGGCCACACGAGTGGAATGCTAGAATCAGCTATAGGTAATTCTAATTTTACTCCG
>JAKBQK010000523.1 GCA_021835265.1 Thermoplasmata archaeon | reverse complement strand
TTTCATATTAGTAAAAGGTTAAATTTAGAGCTTTTTAATCTTTTAAATGATCATCTTATGGAATCTATTATTGGCTTTAGGGAAGAATAAACATCAACGGCCTGTTCGGCTATGGTCCCTGTAACAATTATATCTGCACCCGCATTACATATTTCTTTAGCAGATAATGGGGTCCTGATTCCTCCTCCGACAATCACAGGGATAGAGGAGTATTTTTTAACTTCCTTTATCACATTTGCGCTTATATGTGATGGTGCCCCGCTTCCCGCCTCCATATATACAAGCTTCATACCAAGCAGTTCTGCTGCAAGGGCGTAGTTAACGGCAAGAGATTTATCTTCCCTGCCTATGAGCATTGCTTTACCAACCCTTCCTACGGTCATTCCAGGTTCGAAAATAATGTATCCCATGGGGATTGATTCAATTCCACTTGTTTTAACAAGCTTTGCCGCTTTCACCTGATGATCCATTAAGAATTCCCTATCCTTAGAATTGAGAAGTGACATGAAAAAAATTGCGTCCGCGTTTTTCGTGAACATATCAGATGAACCCGGAAAGATGATCACCGGAAGTTCTGTTTTTGATTTAATTCTTAGGGCAGCCTCGTCCATCTCTTTTATGGTAAGATGAGTGCTACCACCCAGCAGTATGAAGTCAGTACCGGCCCTTCCCGCCTCATGGGCTATATTTGCGCTACCTTCAAATCCTGAGGTTGCTGGATCTATAAGGGTCATGTGAACTTTTCCATTCTCCGATTTCTTAATAATTTGATCATATACATTCATGTTAATCCACCTATAGTAAATGATAAGAGACCGAGAATCATGGATAGTTTAGAAAACTGCTGACCCTTTTTCGCACTCCTGTACTGAGTCATCATCGTAATCACAAAGAATATATCACACAATATGACTGCTAAAAGGTAATAAACTCCAAAAATTTTTTCTATATAAGGAAGAATCGAAAAAGCTAAAGTTATGATAATAAATATTGTGGATAAGTTTAACGCATTTCTCTTTCCGTGCACTCTGGGAAATGTCTTTCTGTCTACATCGCCATCAAAATCCTGAACGTCCTTAATTAGTTCCCTAGATGCATTTGAAAACATTGCCAGGAAAAATAGAAGGATGGTTTTTTGAGGATCATTGAAAATTACACCTCCATAAAGAAAGATAAGTCCTATAAGTGCACTCACTGTAAGATTGCCGGGAAGACCTGAATATTTTCCCTTAGTTTCATAATAAATCAGAAGGAGAATTGCGGCCAGTGCAATAAATGTCCCATATAATGGTAAGAATACTATGGCTAGAACCACGGCGACTATGTAGGAACCTGAGAAGATATATGTTGCACTTTTTCTGGAAATTACCCCCATAGGTATTGGTCTTTCTGGATGATTTACTTTGTCTGTCTCAGAATCCAGAACGTCATTCATTATGTTTCCTCCTGTCAAAACAAGAAATACAACCAGTGAAGCTATGGCAACAGTAAAAAGATTGTACTGAATTGAATATCCTATAGCCACCAGTGACGAGATTACAGTGCCTATAACTGCCATAACGGCATTAACTGGACGAAACAGCCTGACTATTGGATTCACTATGGGTTAAGTGTTAATCTTTATAAATTATTTCCCATATTATTCCGGACGGGTCTCTATTACGACTCAATTCCCAGTGATAGTATTTGCGTATAGATGATAGAACATTAAGATCTTTCCCTTAAAATTATCCCTTTTTCTGTTGTATAAGGGTATTTATGAGTTCTGAAGGTTTATCTGACTTAAAGCCCGTTGGGGAGAAATGTGTCCTTGCTACCTTAATTCCATTTTCTTCAGAAATCTTAACTACAGAATCAGTTGACGGCAGGTTGATCTTTCTCTTTGACATGCTTTCGCTTAAGTCTGTAAAAAAAAGTTCCATGTCTTCATTCTTTAGTTTTATTATAAAATCCGAGGTTTTTTCATCCATTGTTGATGGAAAAACCATTTCTTTTTCAATAAATATAGTGTTCATCTTTCCAGACCAAATTGGTCCAATATATCGATCGGGATATACCGAATCTTTAATCTCATGCAAATTGATGTGCTTTAAGTTAAGGAGAGTGCTTTCTGCATCCTTTACACTTTTGTTTATCTTTACTATAACTCTATAATAATGACCATGCCACATTGAGATCATTGGTTCCATTCCACAATCAAGAGTAGCGGCCCTTCTTGCTATAAATCCAAGTAAATTCCTGATCCCCATTTCGTGTCTCAAACTATTATTTAGAACTTCGGTACCATATCTTCGTAGATTCTTATCCTTCAATGATCCTGAGAGAACACTTAAATCTGTGGCTGTGAAACCAATATAACCGTGATTACTGACGTAATTTATAGCGATGTCCACAAAAGGTACGACTGAACCATATGGGTCCACATCGATAAAGTCAAAGTGAAATTTTGATACTATGGATTCAAATGGCTCATTATAAATCTCAATTTGGGATTCGTTACTTTTAGCATTTTCAATTATTTTTTGAAAAGATACGAAACTTCTCTCACTAACAACAGAATGAACACCTGTCTCCTTTTCTGCTCTTAAAGCCCTTATTCCTGTTGCCCCAAATCCATCCAGATACAATCTTGGTTTTACTGTGTTGATAAAAGATATGGTAAGATCTCTGTTTAACTTTTGAGAAAAGTTAAGGAAACCGCTGGAAATCTTTCCTGGTCCCTTCTCTGGTCCAGATGACCCATCAGGAACGTTGAAATCAACCTCTACTTTTCCTTCTCTGTATGTACTTATGACACTTCCTCTCCATTGAGTACTTTCATAACCCGGTATGGAAGTAGGCTTCTATTTATTGGTGTTATATCAAATACCCTAACACCTTCAAGAGCACGAATTTCCTGAAGCACCGGATTTCTTGATTTCTTGTGAACTGTTACTATCATTGGTTTTGTGTAATTCAGGGTATCATTAATTTCTTTCTGAACATTCTTGGTTGTT
>JAKBQK010000245.1 GCA_021835265.1 Thermoplasmata archaeon | reverse complement strand
CCAATGTTACATATTCGGAAGATTTTCATTTTCCAAAATCGGGTTTTTTGCAAGGATATTTTGTAATATTCGGCACAAACATCACTCCTTATCTGAGCATATCAAAAGAAAGTTCTCCAAATTTTTCTTTAAACCTAACTAAAGATATCCATTTAGTGCAACGAGTATATGGTACTCATAATTATTTTAAGTTCGTATACGACAACAACATCCAGAAAGGTAATTACGTCTTGTCCCTGAAGGTTCCAGAAATGAATTCTGCTATCTCTGCTACAAACTTTAATCAAAGTGGGGCCAATTTTACGCGCTTTGACACGAAAAAGATGGTTCAAGTTAATTCCTCGTCGATTCCAACACTGATGGTAAATTCTAGTTATAAACCCAATCTAACTCTTTCGTTATATTTAATATTATCACCAACGATATTAATATCACTCAACGGTAAATCGTTAGGAAATTTTTCAACACAGTCAAATAGCCTTATACCTGTACCATCCAATCTTGTTAAAGAATCAAACACTATTGAAATTTCTGGACACTACTGCACTTCTTTGCCTATTTATTTATATTATGAACCTCCTTTTAATATAAATATAAATATTATTTTTAGTAACATATTCAATTCAATTTTTGTGTTAGTTTCGGGAGTAATCACGGTTTTTGCTTTATCATATTTATATGTTTATATCAGAAAAAATATTTGGAACTAGTAGGTTACTTTTTTATTTCTTGCAGTGTGTTGATTAGTTTTTTCCTTATCTGAAACCTGAGTTCTTTGGGGTATATTTTAATCAGGGTAAGAAGTTTACTAATTGCATTTTGGTCAATTGCGAACCCCATGTTGTATAGAATTAGCGGTGATGTGTATAATTCTGATATAATGTCTTGATTGAATAGCAATTTTGATCTGCTCAAGGATTCTAAATCCAAATGCTCGACGGAAAGTGTAGGAGAGTAGTATGTCTCCAAACCACTTAACCATAAAGCTGCTGAAATATATGATTCATAAAACACTCCTCTTTTTCCATAGTGTGATAAACGAAATTTATTAATAGAATTCTGTCGCCAAGCCATACTCACACCTATTGGCATGTAATCTCTAACCACTCCTTTGTTGAAATTTGGCAAGACTCCGCCAATTGGCATTCCTGCAGTGTTAAAACCTCGATATGACTGTTCACCAAAAAGCTTTTTTCTAGAAGACAGGAAATTATATGTACGGAAAACCTTGCTTTTATAGGAATCGGGGAATGAATTATTAACTTTTCCAAAGACACATCCAGCATCAGTATTTTTTTCAAGAAATTCTATTGCATTGGCAATATAAGACTGTGCAGGTTGGGCATCATCGTCTGTCAATATAATATTATCATAAGGAAGTTCCAGCACTCTGTTCATTGCTCCTATAATAAAATTTTCCCTTTGAGGAATGATTTTAAAACTACGATCTATGGTTTTGTCTAATTCTTCAGTGAGCATTCCAATTTCAGCATCTTTTTGAACAATAAATATTAGAACGAAATCATCAGTGGTCTGAGCATTTATGAACTTGCTAATATTGCTCAACAATTTCATATTTCCGAGAGTTGGAACAACCATGGCATTATATGAACTCATGCTCTATCCCTTGATATATTCTATAGTATGATGAAGCCATATTATCTACATTATATTTTTTCCCTATTTCCAAGGTTTTTAACTTAATCTTTTCAAGGTCAATTTTACTAATATTTACCAAAAAATTAACTCTCTCGGCAAATTCATCTTCTGAGTCACAGAGCAGAGGGTAATCTGGGCCAAGAATATCGATAAGAAAATTTTTTCTGAACCCGATAATAGGCAAACCTATTGAAACAGCTTCAAGTATCACATAGCTCATAGCCTCATAGTGAGATGGAAATATCAAAGCATCTGCCGAATGATAAAGTGTTGTCAACTCTTCTGATTTGACCTGGCCACAGTAAACTAAATTTCCATTTGACGTTTTATCGCTCTTAAAACCAACAATCATCAGTACTGCGGAGCTATTTTTTTCTACTGATTTTATAGCAATGTTCAATCCTTTTCTTTCTGGGTTCCTACCCACCCAAAGGAATATAAACGAGTTGTGTTCCAAATTATATTTTTGAGATATGACTTCTCTTGCATTTGAATTTTCCCTTCTCGCTATTACACCATTTGGTATTACAAGGATCTTTGATTTTTTTCGCACGGAATAGAAATTTGACTTTGTTGTATTCGATACTGAAACTGCAATATAAGAGAATTTCGTGGCTATAACCTCGAAAATAAAATTAATTAGCGAATTAAGAAGATTAAAAATCTTATTTATCGTGTTCAAATATTTCTTTTGAGATCTATAAGATTCCAGTGAATTTCCGTGTATAGTAAAGACAGTTATTTTACGAAATTTTAAAGCTAATAACGCTCCTGATACCCCGTTTATATGCATTATATCATATTTCCTACTTGAGATATCCTTAGAAATTAATAGTGCAAAATTAAAATATATATTTACAAAAGGCTTAAAAATTTTTTTCTGTGGGTCAATGGGAACATATATGGGGCATTCATCTATCGTGCATCGAGACAAATTATTATGTTTTTTGGTCTTATAAAACAAAGGATAAACTACAGTGAAATTAACAGCACTCATGATCTTGCTTTTTATTAGAGAATTAACAAATGTTTCAACACCCCCTCCCTCTTTCCAAGTTGAACCTTGAACTATTAGTACTTTCATCATATTCTACTATCCACCCTGCTATTGATTTTCGAAAACATCCCAATGTCCCTTTCAAGAGTTTTCAGAAATCGTTGATACTGATTTGTTATAATAATTTTGTTAGAAATCCCCGCTATGGGACATTATTATTTTGCCAACATCTCCCTGTAATCTTTTATGAGGCGGGGATTTATGTGCTTCAGATAATTGTATTGCCGAAGATTGTGTATGTTTATCTTTTTACTGTTTCTCTCACTTCTGGACAAATCAAGAAAAGAATTA
>JAKBQK010000273.1 GCA_021835265.1 Thermoplasmata archaeon | reverse complement strand
CACGTTGAACTTGTGCGCTTTCCTGAGTTCGTACGTTTTTACCTGTTGCGTGTAAGTTTCTGCCAATGTCATAGTAATAATATTGTTGAAATTAAAGTTTTTTGAAAAATGTTGATCTGTTGAAAAAACTCTTTCTCTTGCACGATGATCATTTCTGGTATTTTTGTTATTTTTGATCTTTTTACATGCTTATAAAGAATATGAGAGGAAAAAGAGGTTCAAAGAGACACCCTTGAAATCCTGAAGACGGAAAAAAATCCGGATGATCCACAATTCCATAGAAAAACATTTATGAAATTCGTACGGAATTATCTGGCAGGAACATGGAGGATTTGATGGTGAAAAAGAATAATCATAAAAACTTATAGCGAGAGGTTGAACATTTTAAAAAAGTTGGGAAGATACCAATGTGCAGTGATAAAGCTGAAATCATATACGGTAGCGTTATAAGAAAGACACGGGAAACGAACGAGAATACCTCGTATCATGACAACAAGGTTCCAGAGGAAATTCTTTGAGTTTTATATCCGTTACCTTGGATAGAACAACGCTTTTCCGAACATATTACAGCATGAGTTCTCGAGCGTTCATAGATTGATAGAGCACGGGGGGAAAAGAATATTGAAGATTCATCCTATTCTACAATAGTGTACCTCGGTATACCTCTGGTGAAGTTGAGATGCACTGAAGAGAAAAAGGGAAATGTTCCTACAGGTAAGATTCCCCCGGGAAACTCTCCAGTGTAAAATCTTGCTGGGGAAAATTAGATCCAGGTAAAGAATTATTTGCTTGGTTCATGTTGCCAGAAAGTTTCAAAATAATGAGGAAAACGGTATCTCGACAAATCAGAAAAAATTCAACCTAGAAAAAGTCGATTATTTATGTTTATAACTATAAGTGAAATAATTAGTAGAATTTGCTGTTTATATGATTATTTCTTTCAAATGGAAATTTCGCTAAGAAACGGGATTACAATAGATGAATTGGACTGTACATTCAATGAAAATAGGCACCCTTCAATTGAAAATATTCACTAAAAATCTAAGATTTTTTCCATTTCTTCTATAGACATCATCATGGCTAAACCGACATTCATAAAATATGGTCCAAGCTCATCTTTGAATATTTCCGCAATTTCAACTGAACCCTTCAGTATGTTGGAAAGAGCATTCAATATCTGCTCAGATTTGTGTGTAATCCAACTATAGCTGTCTATTACCTTATTAACATTATCTTTGAAGTCTTTGGAAAAAATTAACGCAACTCCTGCTATTGCTGATATAGCTATTATAATATACCATGCCCAATCAGGTATCTTTTTCAAAACATTTACTAAACCTGAGATTCCTGCGGAGATTATTACAGCAAGAAAGCCGTAAATATAAAATAGTGTTTTGTACAGTGATAATAAGAGCCAGTAGATTGCCTGTGCACCAATATAAGTCGAACTTACAATCACCGAAATTGACAATGCTCCAGATTCAGCAGTTACTATCAAATAAACAGCGTCCCTCAGTTCAAATCTCTTTACTGTGGGAGACTCATCGAATGCTCTATCGCGACTTATAATCCTCTTAACACCTAACCCAATCCCCACTTTGAGAAAAGAAGCATCATTCCCGAATTTCTCTTGAAAATTTCGTAGTTCTGAGTGTTCCAATTCAAATATAGAATCATCTACCAACTCTATTTTTGAAAGCAACTTTCTTGCATTATAGATTGCGATTTCTGATGAACATCCCTTTGGGAGGTCCTTTTTGATTTGTGTAAATACTTCGCTCTCTATTGACTTTGGCGCATACAACTTTACAAATTTAGATGAAAATATCCTCTCTGTGGAGGATTGCTTTCCCATGCCAACTCTAAAAGAATCACCAACAATAATGTTAGCATCGACTACAAAATCTAGGAACCCCAAGGATGGTTCTTCCATAGAAAGAATACTTGGGAATACCTCGCATATTATGTCTTCATAAACCTCAGCAGGAAGCTCTCTAGCAAACTGATAAATTTCTCCTTTTATTTTCATTGGATCTTCAAGAAGCACCTCCCATTCCTCGGGCAAAGAATCGATTAAAAATTTCAAAATATCTTTCAATTGATTGAGCAAACAAAATACCAATAGGAATTAGAATATAAGTATTTGTATAGTTTGATAACGTTGCGATGTTTGTTTTCCGAGCCGTAATCAATCTATTTTCAATCGTGGTCTTGGTTGAGGGAGAGGTTGTCATCCTAGAATGTGTTTCAGTGTCGATGAAAAAGCGGACTTGTATTATTTTGGGATACAGGCTTGATGTCGGGTCTTCCATTGAACTCACCCATTTCGACATGAAATTTCTTGCACATGCGAATAAATCGTAGTAAGGCATGTTTTCGTATTCTTGGGAACACCTCATGTCCTTGATATTGAATTTTTTTTAATTAACTCACGCCTCATTATCAATAAGGAGGATTTTGTTCTCGCAACCAAGATTGACGAACTTGAATTCTTTGAGAAACATATAATTCTGCTTGAAATGAAGATAAAGATATCGACTAAGAAATTAGAGGAAGGAAATTAAACATCTGATGTCAATACCTAGAATCAATTGTTATCTTACCTCTCTCCTTTTATCTTATATAGGAGATATGAAGAGATTTGAAACGAGTCACAAACTGGTCTCATTCTTTGGGATCATTACAAACACCAAGGATTCATCCACAATAAAGATTGGGGGGCAAATTTTCAAAGATGGTACACAGACAGCAAGATGGGCCCTCTCAGTAGCTGTTGATACTATTATGATTAATCCATTGGAACTAAAGAAGAAGGGATGAATATACAAAATTCAGATTCGTTTATGAAATTCTTAGGCATCTTAAGACTTACTTCATTTAGGGAACTGCAAATAGCCAAGATAATTAGGAATAATGTCATACTATTTTCATAATGGAAAAGAAGTTGAGCAAATGGGAAGCATCTGCCATAGGACTTGGAAATATTATAGGAGCAGGAATATTTGTCCT
>JAKBQK010000295.1 GCA_021835265.1 Thermoplasmata archaeon | reverse complement strand
CCTGTCGCTGAAGTTCTTCCATCGTGCTCAGAGATATTGAAAAGGACATCATACCTCACTGCATTGAGAAAAAGATAGCAGTTCTGGCATACTATCCGCTTGCACATGGAAAGCTTGGAAGTGAAACGGTATTGCCTGATAAAATTGGCAAAATCTCAAAATCGCATGGTGGCAAAACGTTATCCCAGATCACACTTAACTGGTTCTATTCGAAATATAGCAATGTTTTCCCAATACCAAGGGCATCAAAGCCGGAACATGTCAAGGAAAATTGTGGTTCATCGGATTTCTTTATGTCTACTGAAGAAATAGCACTATTTGAGGAATCTGTAAGGTCCATGTGAGAGTTAATCCTGACGTAAGTTGAGCTTCTATCTCCAAAACTTTCGTTCGCGTTGATGATCTTTAACCCAGATATGATATCGTCGGCAGTTAAGACATAAAATAAAAAAGGACAAATTATCTCCAATCGATAAAACATCATGAGATATTCCATGAGATGGCTTTGCTCCTAAAAGATAAAACTTACACATAAGATCCATCAAAAAGAGTAATTTAAGTGCAAAGTTCCGATCAGCCTAAACTTTTAAACAAATGAAATTTCAATTAAAAAGCAAAGATATACAATAACTATTCTTGCTTAGGCCCCTATTGTTTGAGTGCACAAAGATAATATCATTATCTAATGATCACAACTCCTTGATGAATAATTCCGATGAAAATGACTTTTTGAAGCTTGACTTTGACAGGTTATGGAAAGGCAGAGAAAATGTGACTGCTGTTGAATCAGGTATAATTAAATCACTGCTCGGAAACCGTCATTTTGGGCGGATCCTGGAGGTTGGTGCTGGTAACGGCCGTCTGACCAATAATCTCATCAAATATTGTGATAATTATTACGCACTCGATAAAATAAGCAATTTTCTGGAAAAAATAAATATCAAGTCGGGTATTTTCAAAGTCGCCTGCGACCTTGAATTCACACCTTTCAGAGACGGGGTATTTGATGTCATCCTGATGGTTAGGGTGCTAAATTTTATTGAGAACCCCGCAATATCCATAAAGGAATTGCATAGAATTTTAAAACCCGGTGGAATTCTTATATTGAGTTTTTATCACTCCGGTTCAATAGCAGATCTTTTTGACATCATTATAAATCAAAGAACTGAAAAGAATATCCGGGCCAGAAGAAGTAGAGACAAAAAGAGGGTTAAAAGATCCAATTTTCGCGAGTTCTTCTTTAAAAAATCATATATCCACAGAATATTATCTGATGAAAATTTGTTTATTAATAAAGCAGCCTCAAGTGGACTTGAGGACTACCTTTTCCTAAAAAAACTACCACCGGCTATCTTCATTAAGCTGTCACATTTCCTTGGCAGAGGTTTTATTGCGCCCCATACATTTTTCAGTGTTTTGAATAAGGAAAGCATATCTGACATTGATGACGATGGCAACTTATTCCGATGCATTAAGTGTAAACAAAGCATTGAAATTAATCAGTCGGAATTCAACTATGAAACAAAGTGTCCCAGTTGCGGTCATAAAATAATTTTTAATAACGGAGTGCTCCTTCCTTAACTTTACAAACTCACCTGCAAAAGATAAATCAATATGGATTAATTGGTCTCAGTGCTATTTCACCACATTTACATTATATCTATGGCTTGCGCTTAAGGGCAACTAGGAAATGATCACCTAAAAATTTGAACGGCCAAAGACGCGATAAAGACTTATCAATGCTTTTAAGTATCTCATATCTGCTTCCAAATCCATCTATCAGTCTGTGAAAATTAGATGGCGGTAATAATACTGGGACCCCAATGGTACTTACTGGTGTGAAGAAAGGACTGAATAAACTGATAAATTCAGGATATGAAAAGGAGTAGATGTCTAGACAAAACCTGGATCTGCCTTCCTTGATTGGATTCTTGATCCTCCATAATAACCGGTTAAATCTTAATGTTACTAAATCTATTACAGTTTCGCTGAGACAGAACTTGTTATAAACGCCTGCTATAAAATAACCATCTTTTTTTAGCAAACGGAAAAGATATTCAGGGATAACTTCGATTGAAGGTTCACAATTCAATGCACCGAAGGTAGAATAAGTTAGGTCGAAATAGCCATCATCAAATCTTTTTATGAGTTGATCTATCATTGAAGCCCTTAACTTCAATGTTATCAGATTATCGGATAACTTCTCCTTGCGAGCTTTTTCATATAATATGTTCAGCATATTTGATGAAATATCTACAGCAACCACTTCGTGACCGTCCCTAATCAGCTTCATAGTTTCTGCGCCTGTTCCGCATCCAATTTCCAGGATCCTGCTCTTTTTGGGTAAGTATTTTGTCAAAAACTCAACAGAACGGTCTCTTAACAGGGTGTTTATTCGGTTTCCGAAAATATGTTTGTCATAATTATACGCAACGCTATCAAATTCTTCTTCTAACCAAGAGTAATAATTGTCGTTAACAGGTCTGTTCTCTCCCAAATTAATTGTTATAATTTTCCCGGGATTTAAAAAATATTTTTCGAAGTAGTTAGTTCCATATTTTTCCTTGAAAATCCCCAGGATAAACTTTTTATCCTCTTCTTTCCCAACAACATGCGGAACTCCAGATAATTTATATTCAGAAACTCCAACTTCAGCCCATTTTTTCCTCATCAGAATGGATGGCCATCTCGCATTATAATCAGATGCAATTAGAAATATTCGATTACCATTAAAACAAAAAGCCAGTTCTACTTTATAATCATCAAGATACAATTCGAGTTTCTGGAATTTATTCACTGATTCCTCATTTTTTGTTAACATACGCAGAATCAGCTAAAGGTATCTTCAGGTTTCGTTTCGTCTTTAATTGCGAAAAAAATCCTATCTATTTCATAATCCAGCGACTCAACAACTTTATCGCCTACCGGTCGTTTTCTGAACATAATCCCAAGAGAAGATAAAATAAAAAGAAATGACCTCTTCTTAGTGTCAACTCCAAGGCAGATACCTTT
>JAKBQK010000324.1 GCA_021835265.1 Thermoplasmata archaeon | reverse complement strand
GGGTTTATAATTGTCAGTGAGGAAACTTTGTCCATCATGTGGCAGGAGTTTTAATTGTGGGGGACTTCTTTTTTGCTGGTGCGATAGCGTTGATATTGACCGGAATACTCTGGATCAAATCAGCGAGACCTACCATGGTTGCCTGTGCCAGGAATGCCTTGAAAATTACTGATAAATGAACTGCTAGTTCTTCATTATTTGTGCAACTTGTCAGAACTGGGTGGCAGCCTCAGGTGTTTCAGGTCCTTTGAATTCCTTTTTCTTCTTGATTATATTGAGGGCTTCCCCCATCAGTATTCCGGTGGTTCCTGCAAGAAGAAGGTCAATTATGAGAAGCCCGGTTTGATTCAATGGTATCAGAATCTCCAGAACGAACCTAATTATAAGGGAAACAAGCCATATTATCATAATAATTGGCGACCTCTTGTAATAGAGGAAATTGTTCCTGTAAAAGAAAGATACTTTGGTGCCGTATGCGTATCCCAGCAATGTACCCAGCGGAATTAAAAGGAGAGTCGACTCCAGAGTAGCGTTCAATATGCCGGATAGGAAGATGGTGAAAAGGGTAATCAGGATATAGATAATGGGGGTTCTCAAAACACGTGCTGTACTGTATATCCTCCCGTTCAATCCACGATAGAGCCTCAGAGTAATGATGATGGCAAGAAATACCAATAGCCCAAATAGCTGCGAAGAGTTTGAGGAGATTCCGGAAACACTGATTCCAGAATTCGCAGATAGGGCAATGGCATGAATTATAAGAGAATCAATCATTTTCACTCAGTAATATTCTGGCATTAATATCCTTTTAGATCAATACGAATTACAAAGTTCATGGCATTTCAACTCTACCCATTCTGAACGGTTTGCACCTTTCACCAAATTTATTCCGCTATAAGTAATCTAAACCAGTTAAATATGGAAAACAGGAACATTATGGGCGAAGTAATGGATACGATGGGCTTTACAGGGAAGATTCTCCCTAAGGTTCAGGAGAAATTTATGGACTTCAATAAAGCTGTTATGTCCGAAGGGAAACTTTCTGTGAAGACAAAGGAACTGATTGCAATAGCTCTTTCACTTGCAGGAAACTGTGAATGGTGCATAACCTACCACACCAAAATGGCTCTTTCAAACGGTGCTACAGAAGAAGAGATTCTTGAGGCAGCATATGTTGCAGTACTGATGGCCGGATCTCCAGCGCTGATGCATGTTCAGATTGTTAAGGAAGCTTTGAAGGGATGATAAAATTTTATTGTTCCAGCAGCCCTTTTTCTTACGGAATGCATATATTCTCACAAAAATAATCATCATAGACAAATGATTGAGGCTTTTGAATTTTCTATGAATAACATCACACCTCTGATGGGTCCTGGTGTCATCCAATTCTGATGGCACCATTTCTTTGATATGTAGTGACAATTAGATATTCAGGGTGCAATTCAAAATCATCAGCTGAAAACACTTCTTGGAAGTAACTGAGAGTACATTTTTAAAGATGAGTACGCCAATTAAGTTCAATAATTTTTTTGCAGTACTGATAGGATTAAAGATCAGAACTCCCGGTAAAATTGCATGTTTCCTCCTCTTTGTCTGCAACACCAATTATAATGAAGCGATAACTGAAATTGGCTGCAGTTTATGTAGCAAAGTTAAGGTAACTTTGGAACAAAAAAGTTGTTTTTGTGATAAAGTCACTAATCTAGGCACCGGTAGGATTGGTTTCCAAATAGGAACATGGATTTAATGGAATCAATTAATTATCTGCTTATTGAAGCACGAATTACTGAAATTCCGGTGAGACTTAATGTAATAAGAATTTTCGATATGATTGACTTTTGGAGTAATATACCCTATTTGAAGCCTTTTGCGTGTAATTAATATACAACGCAGAAACTCTAGAAATTGAGGTCTACTGGGATGTCGGGTAAAAGAGGACTAGATTTTCAGATAATGATGACTGATAAAGAGTTTGATGAAACCCATGACGTATCAGGAGCGATGGATGCAGCAATTCGATACTTCAATTTTCTGGTCCCTGTGAACAGAGATGGTTCGACACCTGCAGAGTTGCTTGGGTCTCTGCCAGCACATATTGGTGAATATATTAAAAAAAATAAAGAAAAAAGATTTAGCAAAGTCGCAGAAATTGATTCAGACTTTTTCACTGCTATGACTCTACAAAGGATTATGAATGAACATTTGCTCAACACTAACAAGGCACTGGAAAAAAGGCTTGAATTCCTGCATAACTTAAAGATTCCAGCGGAAAAAAGTCCACTTCGAGGAGGAAATACGTCTAAGAATAAACCTTCATCTGGGCCAATTTCCATAAAATTGAATGATATTGTAACTATTATAAGACTGATGGCATTCCTGCGAGGCCTGGAAGAAAACGACTATAGCCTTACGTTCATGGGGATGTATTTAACAGTAACACAATCTCTTGACGGCATGGACAGAAATCCAATCGAATTACAGTTTTTTGATAACAGAAAATACCAACCTGTCAAAGTAGCAACAACACTATGTACCCTGACACTTGTAGGAAAGCAGATTTACGTCAAGTTTTCAACTCAGTTTAGAAAGGATCTTTTTTATCGTGTTCTTCATAAGGCAGATCTTACAGAATATCTAGCTGAATTTATGTAGAATTCTTATGAAAGACAAGGGATTAATAGGGGTCGTGTTCCAGATAATAACGAATGACCTACAAAGTAAGCAGTATGACAAAACAAGGGCCAGAGATCAATTACATCTTTTATCTCTGAGTCCAATTCAACACTGTTGCTTATCAAATATGAACTTTCTAAACTGTTTGTAAGAAATATGTCTTTATTAGAGGATGTTTTTTTATGGGGTCGCAACTTAAAGAACCCTCATACATACTATCATCTTCATCTTTACTTTTCCATAGTGTTATGCGACTGGTTCCACAGAAGGCCTTTTATGTGACTCCTGTAAATTTAACCTATGATTAGATTTACCAGAATGTTGCGCAGAGCATACAATTAAGCTT
>JAKBQK010000463.1 GCA_021835265.1 Thermoplasmata archaeon | reverse complement strand
GGCAAATGGAAGTTTAGAAAACAGCAGTTTGCATGTATTCAAGGAGTTTTTCAAAATGCCGGTAACCTGGATGATATTCAACTACTACAAATGAACTTTGAACTGAGTTGACAGTATCAGTCAAATTCACCGTCATACCATACTCTGTTTCCAGTCTCTCTTTGAGGATTTTAGAGTGTACATATATTCCCTCTTCCCTCCCAGAGTAACATATGATATCCAGCCCTTTCGGTGGCAAATCTTCAGTTTCCGTATTACCTGCCTTGAATACATGCAAACTGCTGTTTTCTAAACTTCCATTTGCCTTACTAAAATTAGGAATTCTTGATGTAATCTGACTCAACGCGTTGGGCGGAACATTTTCTGCTGAAAGTTCACCATTAATGGTAAAATTGCTGACTATAATTGCACCACTTCCCTGAGTGTAATTATAAAGGTTCTCATCAAAATCCGGATTACTAACTAAAATAACCTTGAAAAAATGAAAAGGAAAATGCAATTTAAAGTCTTTTTGATAAAAATAACGAACCTCTGTGTAACAGGGATTGTTGTAGACATTTCTATTATTATCAATCAAGTACAATTTTTCGTATCCCTGACCACAAAGATGAAGGCACAAAGCAAGATTTTTCGAACCAATAAAGAGAATTCTGTCGGTCTTCAGGATATTCAATTCAAGCATTATTTCTTCTAATTTTTTTGAGTTATCGTGAACAACCGTGGATAAATCTGACAACGCCTATCTTTATTTATAATATGGTTAATATCTTTACGTTTGTTATTGTTGTTTAAGTTCGCATAAATACAGTGAATAAAAGTGTAAACGTCTTAGCTCGGTTGCTATAGGTTGCGCCTTTGATGCCGGCTGAATCAATGGCATTACTCCCCCAGTACCCTGTGAATCAGGAAGTTCAGGTTTTTAACTTGCTTTTGACACTTACTTTTCCATATACTTTTGCTGTCTCCACTGCCATTCTTTCAATGGAATATTTCTTGGAATACTCTATTAAATCAGATGAACCATGAAGATGATCGAGAGCAAAGTAGATGTTTTTTCTAATGGAATTAATTTCAAGGTTACAGTAAAACGCTTTGTCAGCTAAAGTTTCTCTGAAAATGTCAAGATCATTTACAAGGACATTAGTACCACAAGCCATAGATTCAATGGGAATATAGCCGAAACCTTCACCTTCGGAGAGATATACAACCAAGTCAGAAGATGATAGGAGATTTCTAAGATCAGCCTGTTTCAGTTCGCCCGCTATTTGAACATTTTTTAGAGTACTTGCCGTTCGTGCTATCGATTTATACCTTTCGGCCCAGGCATTAACAGGTCCAGCTATAACCAATTTTACGTCATTCATCCCCTTCACGGCTTCAATTAACAAATCAAATCTCTTTCTTGGGTTAAAGTCCCCAACCATTGAGATCAATTTCTGGCTTCCTCTTTCCGGAACGTTTATTTTCTCCGGGTAAAAAATATCATGATCGATAGATTGGGGAACAACATCAATTTTATCAAGTGAGATTCCAAAATGTTCGTGAATATACTGCTTAAGGGAATCTGTAAAAACGATTATTCTTGGGACTTTCTGTATGTTCTTAAACGTCAGAAAATATCCTAATCTTCTGTAAGCCGAAGTAGAATAGGTAAGATTCATTTGTAGTGGAATTAAATCATGAATTGTAACAACATTGGTTTTCCTGTTAACCACATTTATAGATGTTGAGTGCACGACTTCATCTTCCGGATTCTTGAACCAGGTCCCAATGAATTGTGAGATTGCCCCACCCAATGGTTTTCCGAACAAAGAGATTTCTCGCTTTTCTATTCTGATTTCTTTTATATCTGTTCCAATCGCTTTAAGACCCTTTATGAGTCTAATAGAATAATTCTCGGTGCCAGTGTGTGTTTTGGAATGCGAATAGATTAGTGTAACCATTAGATTTTCACCATGTAGAAAACCTCTATGAATTCTTGATACTCAAATCTCACTTTAAACTTCTATTGTATGAAGTGGGCATATAATAAAATTTTACATTCACCTTGAATATCTGAGAGACCGGTGGACTGAGATAACATAGATAAAGAATACGGGAACCAGGTAAGAGTATTTTCTTAATATTGAAAGAACGGACCACAACAAAAGAGGAGAATTTTTGTGTTTTATAGCTAATTTTAGAGCGAACCCGAGATCATAGAGAGATACGCGTTTGTGCTTTACGCCGGAGTAAAAATATGACATTAGCTCAGAATGTAACAGTTCTGCTTCTAGAACCTCACTTAGATGCGGACTATCTAGATTCTTATATAAATTCTCTAAAACTAATTCGCTACGAAAATAAAAATCACCTTTGTTAAGTACGTATTCCTTGAATTCTGAAAATATAACAGTGGTACTTTCATGTATGCGATAATATGTTAAGGGAATCTTTTCAAAAAAGAGTTTTCCGTTATTGCAAGCCGATATAAAAAAAAGGACGCGATCAAGAGAAGCATTTGACGTTTTAATAACGTCCAATCGTTCAAGTAGGACTGATCTTCTGCACGATATGGCACTAACATACCAGTCAAGCTTGAATCTAGTTAGTTCCCGCTCGTAGGCATTCATATCTTTAGTCTCCACAATTAATTGAGATTTGATATTTTCCGAGAAACCCTTAGAAAAGGTCTTGTCCGTATCATTAACAGCAACAATAGAATTATGCATATAGACTATAGATTTATCAGCGAAAATTTCGGCGACTCTGGACAATTTCATTGGAAAAAAAGCGTCATCGTCATCCAGAAATGATATAGCTTCTCCCTCTGCATTCTCAATACCGATAGCCAACTTGGCTCCAAAGCTCTTTTGTTCAGTGTAAAACAGCCTCACACCATTTTCTGATAGAAAATTATCTATCACTTCTTCCTTGAAATTTTTAACTACCAGAACCTCGAACGCATTTCTGTCAGTTTGTTGATTTAAGACTGATTTTACGGCACCGATTAAATACTGCCGTCTATCATGCGCTGTAATTACCACAG
>JAKBQK010000459.1 GCA_021835265.1 Thermoplasmata archaeon | reverse complement strand
CTTAAATGTCATAAAAATAAAAAATTAAAGTTTTTCTAATCTCTCTATAAACTAGTGAATTAAAGGGCCTTTCATAGGATATTGCGTCAAGGATTGCATCAATGTTGCTAATAATTACAAAACCCGTGTGTCTGCTCACACCTCCAATCTGTATTAACCTAGAAATGACACCATGGGTCCACGGGTAGGAAATGCCGGAGCTCCTGGAAATTTCAAGTATCGTGGCAGTTCTTAACTTCAGGAGGGAAAGTATGACTTTGAAAGAGGATTCAGATGAGAGTTTTGGCAAGGAAGGCCTGCGGCTAGGTTGCAGATTTGAATACAATTCAGGAGGTATTGCTAAAATGTTTAGATCTTTACCTAAAACATAATCGGATATTTCCGGTTTAAAATGTACTGTAAGCCCAATGATTGAAACATTATATCTGTCCTCCAAACCCAAATATTGCAATAATTTTGATGACATCCTGTTGTTAAAATCAATTAAAAACTCTAACTTTGCCAGGTCTCCAAAAGAAAACTTTTGTTTCATAATAAGAAAGTAAACGCTTTCAAGATCAGTAATCAAGAGATCGGGTTTAAAAATAGGATCAACACTTCGCTCTAACCGTTCCCGCATAACCTGGGCTTTATCGCTCAAATGAAGCCTGTAGTGTAAAAATCGAATCAGATCTGAATCGATATTTGTTATCACCACTATAAGCTATAAGTGTATAGTATTTAAACTGAAAGTTATGTTTATAACTCATTCCTTTAATACTATCTGTGCGGAGTTAACGAATATAAGGAAAATAGGAATGATGGTATTTCTTAAAATAGTTGAAAAAATCTAGTAGGAGACTTGTTCTGCGTTAGTTTTTTAAATCTTCTAGAATTTATACGAATTCCAGGAAAACTTGGTGTGTATTTTTGTTTAGCACGGTTCCAGATTAATAGTCTTGGTATGTTCACCATACAAACTTTATAATATCCAACAACATAGTGTGTTGTTATAAATGGAATCTAACAAAAAGAACTTGGATAGGAATATTAGATTTTTCACCAAAGAGGATCCAATTGGAAAAATAGTCTACGAGAGATTAGAAAAACTTTAATTTTTTATTTTTATGACATTTAAGGCAGACGTTATAATCTCTGTCCATGATAAATTGTTGAATAGTCATAGAATTGAACCTGGGTTCAGAGATATTGGAACTGTATATTCAATTTATGAAAAGACCAATCTGCAGTTTACTGGAAGACCAGTATACCAAAACCCCACCTTAAAAGCCGCAGTAATGTTCGAGGGAATCATCAGACTTCATCCCTTCATAGATGGAAATAAACGAACTGCACTTGCAGTAACCCAGGAATTCTTGATGGAGAACGACCTAATTTTTGTTGTACCAATCAGCGCGGTGAGATTTGCAGTTCAAATAGCCAAAACTAATGTCTTGGAAAGTGAAAAGATAGAAAAATTGGTTTTCAATATCGAGAAATGGATATCGTACAGAACGGTGCAAGTGAGCGATACAGATAGAATAGTGGAACTCGTTGAGCAAGATATAAAACTTATGAGCATTATTAAACAACTATCTGCATCAAATCGAAAAAGGGACTTTAGAAACAAGGTTGTAGATTATTGGCTTGCAAAAGATATATACCCAGACAATAATATAAAATTCGATGATTTAAGAAAATTTCATAAGGAAAGATTAGACAGAATACTGAACTTTCTGAGAGCAACTTAAAATGAAATATCCGGGGCTAGTCTGATGGGGGCGTTTCAATCTGCTAAGGAAACCTCGCTTTAAGTTGAATAGTCTATGCCCTCTTTCCCCTGCATTCTTGGCCCTTTACAAATCAATTTCGCTGCAATCCTACCTGATCATCCCTGCCCCTGCCAGCACCTTTTAGTAAATCTATAGTGGCTTCTTCCTTTTGATATCGAACGTAGGTTCCATCATAGTTCTGCGGGTTTTGATTAGGACTTTCCCAACTGAAAATCCTTTAACTGTAAATTTCTCTCTTATTTCCCAGTCAATACTCAATTATCTCATCTGCTTCTGCAAAGATTCCCCGATGTTCTCGGATAAGTTCAATGGCCCTATATTTGGAAATCACTTTCTCACCATTAAGCAGGATGAATTCCACATGGTCCTTTGGAATCAGATTTACTACAGCCCCTATCCTTCTATTTCCAATTGTTGATACAGAATGTACTCTAAGATATTCTTTCCACTTGCTTATGTCCTTATTTTCCACTTCAATGTAATATGTTCTAAAATATGGGTTGGGTGCAACAATGTATGCTCCATTTGTCCATCTTTCTACTGCAGAGGATCATGACCATGCATATGGATAAGGAGACGAATTGACTGCCCTTTCAACTCTTTTCCATTCATAACTTCTGTTATCAACTCTCTCAGAAGGAGATAAGAGGCGATACTTGCCTCTGCCAGTTCGTTCTATCACCCCTTTGAATTTAAGGTCTGATAATAACTTAGCACTACGTTCATTCCGGAGCAGGACCCTGACATCTTCTGTTGTAAACTCGGAATTTCTAAAATGCAGGGTGAGTACATCGGTGTAGGTTAAGCCCATATTCCGAAAAAAACGGAACTAGTATTTAAACAATCTGTACAGTTGAAATTTCTTGCTGTCACATAAATAATCTCGCGAACGTTAATTAAACTTAAATAACAGGCACTAGTATCGTTTTCGTCTACACTCCATAAGAATGATCACTGTCAGGGCTGAAAGTGATGTTACACGGCGGAACCATAAGGCCTGCATATTTATTTGAAACATATCCGGAGCTTGTTAACAAGAGAAGCATGCACCTAAAGGAAATAGGTACCTTAATACGACCGGATTATGCGTGACTGTTGAATTCTAAAACCTTTACCCGGTTTACTGCCATAAGAATAACCAGGGAAACCCCCATTAGGCTAAATGCTGCTATAAAAACTGGCTCTACCCTGTATCTTCCAATGTCAAAGAGGAAATTGGCAAAAATAGGTCCCACTGCTCCTGCCAAGCTCTGTGTC
>JAKBQK010000110.1 GCA_021835265.1 Thermoplasmata archaeon | reverse complement strand
TTAAGAAGAGTATAGGAAGTGAGCCGGTGGAGGTTGGCAAAAATCTTTTTCTTCAGGAGATAAGTGTAACTGAAGCCATAAAGAAATACTGGGATAACCTGAAACTTTATCTTACAGCGTTAATGAGATCTCAGGGAGTGGATGGTATTGCAGCAGAGGAGATTGCAACCATGCCTGGCTTTGATGAGGCAACTGAACTGCTATATATAAGAGAATACGCAAAGGACAACAGGTTCGATGTGGTTGTTATGGATACAGCACCAACAGGGGAATCTTTAAAGTTGCTGTCCTTTCCTGAAGCATTTTCATGGTACATGGAAAGGATCTTCCCCATAAGCAGAAAAACAGCAAAGATAATGAGGCCTCTAATGAAACCTTTCCTTGGTGTACCCATTCCGGATGACAAGGTTTTCGGAAGTATTGAAGAACTTTATTCACAGATGAGAGAGGTAAAAGAAATACTTTCAGATCCTGAAACGACAACCATCAGGCTGGTATGCAACCCTGACAGGATGTCCTTTAACGAGACGAAGAGAGCCTTCACATATCTACTAATGTATGGATATAATGTGGATAGCGTTATTGTGAACAAGATATATGCAGATGATACAGGTGATTTTCTGAAGAAGTGGAGAGAATCCCAGACAGAAGTGCTGGAGGAAATTGAGACTGCATTCGCTGATCTAAAAATAATGAAGATTCCAATGAGTGCAAATGAACCAACCGGACAGAAACTTCTTGAGGAAATGGGAAAGAAATTATATGAGGATGCCGATCCCATGAGTGTTATGAGCAGTATAATCCCACCTGTACAGTTTATAAGCGATGGGGATCATAAGATGGTAAAGATAAGGATACCCTTTGCTGATAAGAAAAACACCCAGTTGCACAATAGAGGCGGTGAACTGGTAGTTCAGATAGATAACTGGAGAAGGGTTTTCTTCCTCCCACAGAGTATGAGTGATCTTAATCCTGTAAACGCAGAGTTTAATAAGGGCTTTCTCAATATAGAGATGAGTTAAATGGTAGAAAAAACAATTGGCGGAAAAAACGGGAAAATACACTTTGAACTGGATCTTGAACTCCCGGGATTGAAGGAATCTGCCGAGGATTTGCTTTCATTAATTAAAGAAGCGGCAGATGGTATGGTTGATGTTGGGAAGAAAGTCGTTTCAAAGAAAAATACCGAGAAGAAAGAAATTAAAAAAATTAACATAAAGTAATTTTTAAACAACCACTATTCATATTAACATTGTAATAATTACTTGATTATGGTTGATCTGGAAAGAATTAAGAAAGAAACTTTTGAAAAACTTGGTCTGTCCGATAGTAATTCTGGTGTATTTTATGGAAAATGGGAAAACTTCTCTGAAAAAGATGCAATTACTGTAAAGAGTCCCATAGACGGAGCAGTACTTGGAAAGGTATCTGTGGCCAATGCTGAAAATTATGACAAAACAGTCGCATCCCTGAAGAAAGCCTTTGCTGAATGGAGTGAAATACCTGGCCCAAAGAGAGGTCTCCTGATTAAGAATATTTCCGATGCACTCTCAGAAAAGAAGGAACTTCTTGGGAGGATTGTTTCCCTTGAAGTTGGTAAAACCAATGTTGAAGGACAGGGAGAAATTCAGGAAATGATAGATGTCGGATATTACGCTACCGGACTTGGCAGGCAGATATACGGCAATACCATTGCAAGCGAAAGACCGGAACATGTATTATATGAGAAGTTTCTCCCACTGGGAATTGTTGGTGTTATTACAGCATTCAACTTCCCATCGGCAGTATGGTCATGGAATTCATTTCTGGCTGCAACTGCTGGAGACACTGTTCTATGGAAACCATCATCAAAGGCTGCATTAACTTCAGTTGCTGTGATGAATGTAATAGGAAAGGTACTGGAGAAGGAAAACTATCCAAATATCTTCGGACTGGTAAATGGCAGGGGGTCAAGCATAGGCGAACTGCTGTCAAAAGATGAAAGGATTCCACTGGTTTCCTTTACAGGTTCTGTTAAAACAGGAAGACATATTTCTTCTGTTGTTTCAGGAAGATTTGGCAGAACCATACTTGAACTGGGAGGTAACAACTGCGCAATAGTGAGTGAGAAGGCAGACATGAATATAGCTCTTAAGGGCGTTGGATTCGGAGCTCTTGCCACTGCTGGCCAGAGATGCACAAGTACAAGAAGGGCAGTTGTTAGTGAGAAGATATATGAAGATTTCAAGAAGAGACTTATTGAAGCCTACAAAAAAGCTAAAATTGGAAATCCTCTCGAAAGTGGTGTTCTGGTAGGTCCACTCATAGATGAGGAAGCGGTGGTCAATTATGAGAAAGCCATAGTAAGGGCAGTTGAACAGGGCGGAAAGGTTCTCACCGGTGGCAAGAGATTTAAGAATGAATCAAAGGGATATTATGTGGAGCCTACCATAATAGAAGCTAAAAAGGGTATGGAAATTACAAAGGAGGAAACCTTTGCACCCATTCTGTATCTATTCAAATATTCCAGCCTGAAAGAGGCCATTGAAATTCACAATGGTGTTCCACAGGGTCTTTCCTCTGCAATGTTCACAACCGATCTGAGAGAGGAGGAGATGTTCCTTTCATCAAAGGGATCAGACTGCGGAATAGCAAACATAAATACAAGCACTGCGGGGGCTGAAATAGGTGGAGCTTTTGGCGGTGAGAAGGATACTGGCGGAGGCAGAGAATCAGGAAGCGATGCCTGGAAAGCTTACACAAGAAGAATAACCATAACAAAGAATTACGGAAACGAACTGCCACTGTCTCAGGGCGTTACATTCGATCTTTGAAAAAAGAGACATTTTTTAAACCACATTTTTTTAAAATTTTAATTTCCTGTTAACGCTTTTGTAACAGTATATGAAATATAAATTTGATAGTGTGTAATATATTCCCTTTTTGTGAAATTTATATAATTGATAAGATTATAATATAAAAACCCATGAATTGTTCGTTTTCTTAATGAAAATTTTATCATATAAATATATTACCGAAACCACATCCCTGAATGTTCC
>JAKBQK010000233.1 GCA_021835265.1 Thermoplasmata archaeon | reverse complement strand
GCCAGACGAGGAACACAGTCAAGACTAATGCCAGAGTGTAGTTGAACTTTAAAGCATTAGAGGTTATTGGGGCTAAAAAAGTGAGAAATATGAAATATGCAATAGATGTAAGAAGACAAGCGAAAAATATATACAGCAGAGACGTCGAAACTGTCTTTTCCTCTCCGAAATTGTTCTTCATGCCATATATAAATCCAATGAAAACCGGAGGAACTGCAATAAATGCATATTGGTTTCCAAACCCAGATGAAAAGTTTGAGGCGACTACAAATGTATTTATTAACCAAGGTAAGGACATCAAAAGGTTTTTGGGGTATAATAGAGGCATAAATCCAAGTGAAAAGAAAATTGTTACCCAATAAAAAGTCGTCAGTTCTGCAGACGGAAAAGACAGAGCTGAAGTTGAAAACAAGGAAGTTATATAATACCCAACTGAGGATGGGGTAGCAGGTTGATTTACTAGTAAAGGTATTAGGATAGACTGGATTATTCTAATCAAGACATACATGATGGCCGATAGCAGAATTAGCGCGAACAACCACCGGTTTGTTTTGTTTAAAAAGAACGAACGTAGCCTCCGTACATCCAACCCATTATATTCTACGATGAAAAATAGAGCTAATCCAACCATTAGAAATGGAAATACTTCCAAAGTGCAGCTTCCCACCACGAGCATGACTGCAGCGAAGGAATATTTCTTTTGAAACATAAGAAGGAAAGAGGTAAAAAATTCTACAGGGATAAATGACTCCCAGTGAAAATCATAAAAAATAGCCGAAATTATGGCAAAATTAAGTAAAAATAGTAAGGAAATTAGATATGATTGTCGCCTTGACATACCTATCAATCTAGCTATCAAAACCAGTGGAACTATGGATGCTGATACTACCAGAGATTGAACAAGAAAGAGAGTAATCGGAAATGGAAAGGTTCCGTATAAGTATGATAGTGGAATAGCAATATAAGAACTGTGTATCTCCAGGAATGAGAGAGTTCCTGCGTGAACAAAATTCGCAGATTCATAAAGAAGATACCCGTGACTACCTGTCCATAGCATTTGTTCCATTATACCAAAATCCCAATTTGTTGTGAAAAAATCGTAATATCTCAGCATAGAAAAAAAAGTAAAAAGAATGGTGGAGGATGAAACAATAAAAGTCATAGAAATCTTGTCACGGCGCTTTATGTGCCAGGTTTCGCCAGTCTCCGCCAATCTCATCTTTAACCCCCCGAAAGTCATTGAATTAATTTAACTTATCGTAATGATTTTGGATATCACTAAATATTAATTTTACACTTTTTTCAAACGCTTCAAGTTCGAAATGTAATGACCGCGCTTTGCTGAGATTACTCCAATTGGAATAATATTCTCTATTGTACAACTTGTTCATTTGATCAATCCATGATTTTGTGTTGTTCGGCTCGCACCTTATTGAATTGCCGCCAGTTATTTCGATAAATGGCTCTATGTCTGAAACTATCACTGGTATTCCAAACTGCATAGCTTCAATTATTGGCCTTCCGAACCCGTCATAGAGTGATGGATAAAGTAAAACATCCGTCTCATCGTAAATCTCTCTTATATCTGCCACATTATCTATCACCTTGACATTTCCGTACTTCTTTTGTATCAATTTCATGGTGTGGTTTTTAAGCTTTGATACTAACAAAAATCTGGCGTTATTGTGAATTTTAAACGCCTCTGTGAGCTCTAAGAAGAATTTGATGTTCTTATATTGTCTATCAGTTGCAATATACGTAAAAGTCAAACCCTCCTCACCTAAAATCTCACGTGATCTTTTCATCCTAGATTTTTCTGGAAAAAGATTCAAAGATGGTTCAGGCAGCACGAACGACCATTCTGGTTTCAAACTAAAATTTATGGCTTCGGATTTAGTAAATTCACTAATAAATATCCCCCATTTCAATAGCCGAAGCTTTGGCATTATATACTTGAACATTAACGTCGTACTAAACTTATCTGCATAGTTTGAAAGTGGCCTGAAATCGTGAAATTTAACAATTACATTAGAGAGTTTCCGAAGTGGTGCGACCAAAGTTGGATCAGACAAAAATATCATGTCTGAATCGATGGAATTTAATTTCTTCTTAAGAAATATCAATCGGTTAATCCCATTAGAAATAGTGTAGGACGGTAGCGCAATGCCTGAAATCATGTAGTCACCCAAAAAATACTCAGATTTATTTTTAGTATCCATGATTTGGAACCATTTGACATCGTATCCAATTTTCTTGAGGGTCTTATACAAAGCAAGAGAGCCCTGGGTTATCCCATCATTTATTTTGGAACCATTAATTATAGCTATTGATTTCATTAATGCTCCAATGGTTCAATAAAGATAACAATTCATTGACTGCGTATTCTGTTGTGAACTCCTTTCCCCTTTTTATACATTCTTCCTTTGCAATCCCTGTTGATTCACTTCTCCAAATTTGCAAGGCTTTTTCTATGAATTCTTCTCTAGACTTCACTAACCATCCCGTTATTCCATCCAGTATTGTTTCGCTGGGGCCCTCTTTATCATAAGACAATACAGGCGTTCCACACAGCATAGATTCTATAGGTACGTATCCGAAGGGTTCGTTAGTAAACGGAAAGGCCACAAAATGAGCGCAACTGTATAACTGAACTAACTGATTTTGCGAGACATATCCAAGTAGAGATAATTTATTCTTGAATCTGGACAAATTAAACCCGGGAGGTATTTTTGCCCCAAAAGCCTTCAACTTAATGCCAGATTCTAAGAGCCACTCTAGAGCGATAAGGTCGGTTTCTTTGCCTATGTAGGTCAGAACATATTTTTCTTCTTTTAAAATATTTATAGGCGTGAACTGAGAAAATTCCTTGGAAGTGTAAATCACAGAATCGATTCTGAAGGGATATCCCTTATATCTGGAAGCAACAAAACGCGAGTTTGCAATTACAACCCGCGACAACGATGCCATTCTTGTGACCGACAAGCGACTTCCATTTTCTAACGGCTTTTTAAAAAACTTCAGAAACAGTCTGGAAAGATAATTAT
>JAKBQK010000436.1 GCA_021835265.1 Thermoplasmata archaeon | reverse complement strand
AATATCCATAGGAATCGCTGTTCCACAGAACACTCTTTGTTCTCTTTCTGTCAACCGGTAAAGCCTTTTCTCCCAATCCTAATATGTGATCCGATGGATCCAGAGGGATTGAGATTTCTGTATTTTCCTTACTTATTTCAATTTCAATTCCAGAATCTTTCAATGATTTCACATCAATTTCGTGATCACCGGTAAAATTTGTCCGAAGATATTCAAAAGACTCTCCAATGGATACCTTCATAATTCCGGTCTCATTTGAGTTTACTTTAACAATCATTATGGAAGAATATTGAAAGGAAGTATAATAGGGACATGTTGCAGGAAGCATGTTCTCTCTCTGGACATGTTTTATAAAAGCAAACATATTGTGGAAATTTACCTGTGATTGAAATTATCATTGCAGTAGATATCATTCCTGAAATTTAAGAGGAGTAAAGAAGAGTATATGTGAAGATTGGTTTTTCAGATTGGATAATCTAGTATTTTGAAAGGACTTTTTTCTTTAACTCTGTAAATTCATCCTCACTTATTTTTCCACTTTTATACATATCGTTTATTTTTATTGAAAGATATAATCAAAATTTTGAAAGAAGTTTACTCTTCATCGTTTCAAATTCTTCCTCTGTTAGAAGTCCCTGATCTCTCATTTCCTTGAGTTTCCTCATATCATCCAGCTTACTTTCCATAGGATTTGCAGTTTTAAGTAAAGAATTTTTTTTCGCGTCAAATTCTTCTTTTCCGATTATTCCTTCATCCAGCATTTGTTTGAGCGCCCTAATTCTCTCCATGGGATCAACCTGGCTCATTTCAGTATTCAACTGGTTTATTTCACTATAGGCAATCAGAAGCATAATTCCAGGTATGATTCCTGTCAGAATGAGTGCTATTATGGCTACCCCCAGAGAATTCATAGATTTTAATTTTTCAATGTCGCCCTTGTCAACGGCATCTTGCATTACCCTAACTCGCATTAAAATGAATAAAGCCGGGATGAAAAACACGAGAGCCAAAAGAGCAAATGGAGAGAAAATTATTGGTGATGGGCCCAAACCAGAATTAGACGAGAAGAGTAATATTAAGAAAATGAAAAATATAACGAATATTGATCCAATAAGTGTTAAGATCAGAAAAATCATGGCTACTAACAGTTCAGTTTTTATGGATGACAGATTTTTATTAGAATTCAAGTAAATCAAATTGGGAAAGGAAAATGTGATTTAAATGTTTGCTCAGAGGATTGTATTAAAGTTGAGATTGAAAAACCTTGATGAAATATCATCGATCCTCTATACCGCATTTAACAGGAAGACCTACCTGAGGATGTTTTTTGAATACAAAGACTTTGGGAAGAGGTTCAACCATTATGATCCAGTTATTATGCTAACTGATAGATCAAAACAACGTGCTTTCATCTGTAAGTCATAAGAAACCTCGTAAATACCATAAATATGCAAGTAGTTATCTGCCCATTGTGCCCAACAATTGCAAGACCATTCCCTAATTTACTTCAAAGGATGTGCTATGAAAAGCACTATTTATCAATATCAAATCAAACTCTTTCTGAAGAGGATTAGTGACAGCGATGTTATTTTATTGATTTGCAAATTTACATCTTAATGCAAAGCTATCCAAATATCCCCGTACCGGTTATGAATAATTGCTGTGTCACCCAGAATGGATTTTTGTGACAGTTGTTTTTCTAGATAGCTTTCATTTAATGAAAGTTTTCCTGGAAATGCCAGACCATTCCTAATAAATTTTGAGCCGTTGGGGCTTATTATTGTCAGTGAACCGGAATTGAATGTGCAAGTTGAGTGAAATTGATTAAACCCGAAACTTAAAGTGCCATTTTCAATCGTGTAATTTACGTAAAGACCTGATAAAGTTACCAAGGTGTTTTTTAAAGTAACTATGTCGTTAACCGGTTCTGTTGTTCCAAAATCTGTTGATTTTACAGTCATAAATAGATAAGCTTGATAATAACCTGCATCTGCCTCCTCAAACATGTTGCTGGTACATTGTCCTACATAAATATGGATAGTTCCATTCCAGTTTACATTCTGGGAGAGTTGCGAAGATTTTATGTTGAAGGGGATAGTTCCATGATCAGGATTATAATAACAGGCACCATTAATAAATGTTGAACCTTCCCCATTAAATGTGTTGGGCATTGTAGTGGAGTTATTACCGAGATAATCCAATTGAATATATGCAGAATGTTGATTGATACAATAAATGCTACCAGGAAAATAAGATTGGAAGTTATTGATACTGGTATTTACTATTATTGCTATGGGAAGGTTCTCTCCCTGGCTAAATGTAGTAACTTCAGGATAGATGCAGACATTAAAATACTTTGTTTTGTGAAGATTTTCATAAACGAAATAAAAAGTTGCAAATATAATAATTATCCCCAATAAAATAGAGAGAATTTTTTTCCTACCCAAATTTTTATTCAGCATTCCAATGACCCGATGAATTTGAAATTGATATATATACATTTATCATTTAATAGTTAGTCCTGTTGAATACATTAGTATGCAAGAGAACCATCATCGCATCCATCTACCGATATTGAACTGAAAGAGCCTGAAAATGATCTTGGGAACATTTCAGTTCCGTTGTCTTGCAGAGAATGGTTTGAAAACATATTCTGATAGAAACCTTGCAGAGATATGTGCAAATGATACTATAATAACAAGATAGAAGTAACTATCACTGTTTAAAGAATCTAAACTTAGTATCAGGTTATAACAAAACCGACCATACCATATGAAATAAAAGCCAATACGGAACAAATATGAGAACATCCAATACGTTCTGACGAAAAGAATATGACGGATAACATGAAACCGTGAAATGGACTACTAAATATGGTAAGACTTGCGTATAATGTTTGTCATGCGGAAATCATGTTTAAACTCCTTTACGGGTTTACATTTAGATAATATAATATCTGTGATTATAATATAATTTAAGATATTTATGGGACTTGGGAAGAGAGACCTTACCAGAAAAAACAAGAGTATAGAACTGAAAATAGAGAAATTAAAA
>JAKBQK010000488.1 GCA_021835265.1 Thermoplasmata archaeon | reverse complement strand
GTGTAAGAAGGTAATGAGGAGAATATGGATCGCATTTAAGAGATTCCTGAATCTCCTGAATGGCATCATTATTTTTCCCCAACATCATCATTGCAAGGGATCTCATGTGATGATAATCTGAATTTTCAGGACTTAAGGAAATCAAACTTTCCATTTCTTCAGCAGCCTCCACATATCTGCCCATAATGAATAGATCCCTGGCCCTGGAGAATCTGTAACTGGAATCGTATGGCTTTAGTTCAATTGCGTTGTTATATTCCTCAACCGCCATGGAGTACTTTTCTATCCTATCAAGACAAAGTCCTTTAAAATAATGAAAATCAGGATTTGAAGTTCTCTTTCTTATGGCCCTATCAACTGAGCTAATGGCATCATCATATTTTTCGAATCCATACAGAAATACAGACTTGAGGTAGTAATAATGAGGATTATTAGGATCAATTGATATGAGCGAATCCAGTGTTTCAACAGCCTTTTCCTGATCACCCATTTCCTTGTATGCGTTCGCAATAAAATAATAAAATTCTGGAAATTTTGAATCCATATTAAGTGCACTTTCATAGGATATTACAGCATCCTCAAACCTACCAAGTTTCACAAGCGACATTCCCTTAAAGAAGAAATAGCCGGGATAGGTTGAATCAATAGATATAGCATTATTAAATTCCATTACCGCTTCTTCATATCTCTCTCCAGCTGATAGGGCAATTCCTTTTCTAAAATGGTAAATTGGATCGGATGGTTTTATCTGAATGGCATTTTCAAAGGATAATGCTGCCTCATCATATTTTTTCAGTTCATACAGTGAAATGCCCCTAAAATAATGATATCCAGGATTATGCTGTCTCAAACTAGTAGCTACATTATATTCTACAAGTGCCTGTTCGAATTCTTCAAGTTCTGCAAGTGCTATGGCTTTCAGGAAGTGAAAAAGAGAATCATCTGGTTTTTGCTGAAGTACAAATTCGCACTGTTTGATCACCATCTCAAACCTGAGTGACTGAAATAACAAAAAAACACGTTTGTGCTGTTTATCCATCTCCTCAGGGATGAATCTGATTGTATCCTCAATTTCCTTCAACTTCCTGTCATTCAGTAATTTTTCAAGATGGGCAATCACTTTCATGTGATGAAGTTCTGAATTGTTCGGATCAAGGGATATGGCCAGATCATATTCGTTAACAGATTCATCATAGCTTTCCAGCCTCATAAGGGCATATGCCATGCCTCTGTGGTAATCTGATCTATCAAAACCATACCTCAATGCCATTCCATATTCTTCCAGGCTTTCCTCATATCGTTTTAGTATTGCCAAAGTTTCTGCCTTGAGATAATGGCACTCTGGTTTCTTTTGATTCAAGCGAATGCCATTATCAAATTCCATTAGAGCGTCTTCATATCTTTCTGACCTGTACAAAATTAATCTCTTTTGTTTTCTGTATTCAACATTTTTCGGCTTCAGAAAAATTGCTACATCTATCTCCTTAAGGGATTGATCATACTGTTGGATGGAAAGAAGCGCCTTTGAAACTGCGTATCTGTATTCTAAATTCTCAGTTTCCATGTTAATTGCCCTTTCATAATGATTTATAGCCTCTTCATATCTTCTCAGTTTCTCAAGTCCCTGAGCCATAATGAAATGGGATTGTGCCTCAACTGGATTGTTTAAAAGAACATCTTTTAGCTGTTTGGTTAGATCTTTCATGGGCATCTGTTTCTATTGATAAAATCATGAACTGTATTTATATATTTTTCAACCGCTACTGAAAGCAAAGCTAATATGGCAACAATTTTCATTACCAAGAACAGTCAAAAGTGATGAGTAATCATACACATTTAATTTTATAAGCAAACTTTTCTGGGATCATTATTATATAAAAATTACACACATACATTTTAACATAGAATTGTAAATTACAACGACTGGAAAGTTATAATGTTTTAAGAAAAGGGTTATTCTTGAAATATTATCTATTGTTAGTTTACGCATTTCTTGCAACATTTACTATATGTTCCGATATTTGCATTGGTAGAAACAATCCAATAGAATTCTACCTAAGCATTCTTGTTTCAGATATTAGAAATCTTTCCATGGCGGTCTGTTTACAGTACAAATTATTATTATCAAGTAATAGACTTGTCGATGGCAATTTTACCAATGTCAAGGGTAATATTAATCCTATAGAAGTAATATTGAACTATACCCACAGAAATCTGTATGTTGCAAAAGGAGAATTTTCTTAATTTTAATCAATCGGTATAATTGCCACTCTAACTAAAACACCCTTAAGTAAATACGCAGCAACATTCTCATCAACAGCTCCAAACAAAGGTCTCTATATTCTCATAGCTGTAGTGGCAGCAACAATAATATTGAGAAGGAAATAATATTTCCCTCCATATACACTTCGTCGGATATGCATAACAGGAATAGATATATCTCTAAACAAGAAAAAATATTTTCAAATATATAATAGCAAACAAAAACATTAATAGAAGATTCTTGTTGACCCTCCAATGTCAAGAAGAATAGTCAAGTTAGGTGTGATATTTGTGGTACTTCTGTTCACAATGACAGCCTTTGCTGTTATAACAAATTCAAACGATCATAACACAGTAATGGGGGAAAAAAATACAGAAATCTTTAAACAGTTCACATCGCCAGGTTCAGGAATCCTTAAGATACAATACGTCAAGGATACTCTTGTATTATCAAACAATACTCTAATCAGGGGTAACTTTTTAAGCTCTAACGGACTCGCACCCACCCAGGCAGCATTTGATTCCTCCAATGGATATGTGTATGTAACGAACCAATTTTCTGACACAGTATCAGTCATCAACGGTTCAAATAACAAAATATTCAAAAATATCACGGTAGGTTCAAATCCTTATGGAGCGACATTCGATTCATTAAACGGATATGTGTACGTTACTAATTGTGGTTCAGGCACAGTATCAGTCATCAACAGTTCAAGTAACAAAATATTCAAAAATATCACAGTTGGTTTGCGTCCATTTGGAGCAGCATTCGATTCATTAAACGGATATGTGTA
>JAKBQK010000289.1 GCA_021835265.1 Thermoplasmata archaeon | reverse complement strand
GAACTCATATCAAAATACGAGCAGATAAAGAAATCAGGTGAGATCAAGAAGTACAACGAAGAATCAACAAAAAAGGATTTCATCATACCATTGTTCGAAGCATTAGGTTGGAACGTCTATAACAGAGGTAGGAGAAACGATTCCATAAGTGCTGAGGAAACGATATCAAAGAAGAGAGTAGATTATGGATTCAGGATTAATGGAATTCCCAAGTTTTTCCTTGAAGCCAAGCCTCTAAAAGAAGAGAATATAGAAAAAAATTCAGATTATGTCACTCAAGCCATCGACTACGCATGGATGAAATCATGTTCTTGGGCTATTTTAACTAATTTCGAAACCATTGCAGTTTACAATGCTGACTTGAAAGATGCAAATTTTGGAAACAACATATTGTTTATTTTTCACACTAGTGATTTTTTAATGAATGACAATTTCAAATTGCTATCTAAGAAATCAGTTGAGAAAAATGGATTGGACGACTTAGCGAAAGAACGCTATAAAAAGCAGATGAAGTATAGCATAGACAAACAGCTTTTGCAAGATATGATCCATTTCAGGGAGATATTATCAAAGGATATTGTTAGGAATAATCAGGATAGACATCTCACTCAAGATGATTTGGACGAAACAGTCCAGAGGATTCTTGACCGCTTAATTTTCATAAGGAATGCTGAGGACAAAAGTATAGAAGGAGAGAAGATACAAGGGATTGTTAGGCAATGGTCTGAAAAAGGCAAAGGCAATCTTATAAAAGAAATCTCAAGAATATACAAGGAATATGACAACAAATATAACAGTAAACTCTTTGCCCACCATTTATGCGATAACCTCTACATAGACGACAAAGCTTTACAAGAAGTCATAGAAGGACTTAACCAGTCTAAGGACAACTCTTACAGATATGATTTTTCTTTCATTGAATCGGATGTTCTAGGAAACATATACGAGCAGTATCTTGGAAATATCCTCAAATCAACACCTAAGAGGGCTAAGTTGGAGGAATCAAAGACACATAGGAAAGAGCAGGGTATTTACTACACGCCTTCTTACATTGTTGATTACATGGTCAGGAATACAGTTGGTGAATATATCAAAACTCATACGCCTGAGGAAATCCGTAAGGTTAGGATACTTGATCCGGCTTGTGGCTCTGGTAGTTTCCTGATAAGAGCTTACAAGGAATTGGAGGATTACTGGCTTAATTACTATAGCAGAAATAAAGAGATACCAAAAAGTGTGAGGAACGTTGAACAGGTGAAATTTGATGATCTTTATACTGAAAGTGAAATGGTCAAGTTTTATTCTACTAAAACAGAAATCCTCAAGAATAACATATTTGGGGTAGACTTAGACCCTAAAGCCGTGGAAATAGCTCAACTGAACTTACTGTTAAGAATTTCAGAGAGTAAACAGAGATTGCCAATGCTTCAAAACAATATCAAAGTTGGAAACAGCTTGGTTGATGATCCTTCTATTTCTGACAAAGCTTTCAAGTGGGAAGAGGAATTTCCTGAGATTATGAAAGAAGGCGGGTTTGATATTGTAATTGGAAATCCACCTTACATTAAATCGAGAGATGCCAAGGATATTGAAACACGAAAGTTTATTGAAAATTCTGGAAAGTATGAAACGTCATACAAAATGTGGGATATGTTTGTCCCTTTTGTTGAGAAAGGTATAAAATTACTAAGAAAACACGGTAAGTTTTCGATGATCATCCCCGATACTATTGGAGTAACCGACTACACCCAAAAACTAGGAAAGATGATCATCGAAAAATACTCATTGTATCAAATAGATTTCTTTCCCGATATAGAGGTCTTCACAAAAGTTGGAGTAAGAAGTAAGATTATTTTCGTTCAGAATGATAACAAAATAACCAAGTGTAAACGTGTTATACACGAAAATGAAATTACAAATGAGAGGGTGCTTGATAATGCAACGAATGATGATTATGCCATCTTCAGAATAAAAGCACCGAATGTTAAATTTAAGTTGGAAAATACAATCCCCTTGGGCAATATTTGTTATGTGAGCTATGGTGCGAGATTTAACAGCGATAAAGATGATCCATTGAAATTCAAAAAATCTGATTTATTATCGACAACAAAGGATAACGTCCATACTCATGAATACATCGAAGGAAAATATATAGAAAAATTCAGGATTATCAAGAAGCTCTATGTCGAATGGGACACTGACAGGAGCCCCTCTAGATTAGTTAGACCAACTTTTAGAGAACTCTATGAACCAGAGAAACTTCTCATGGCAAGACAGAAAAGAGTTATTGCATATTCAAAAAATAAAGAAATTTGTGATAATACAATAGTGGTTGGAGTTCCATATATCTTCCTAAAGAATGTCGACAATTCACATATATCTAAATATTTTACTAACACCGGGTTGGTGAGAAAAGAGGTTGAAGAAATTTCACAGAAATTTAATATAAAGTACCTACTAGCTATACTAAACTCTAATCTTGTTCAATATCTACTCAGAACGAATAATCGAAGTAAGATAGACACGTATCCAGATGATTGGAAAAACGTCCCCATAAAATGCATCGAACCAAAGATACAGAGCGAAATATCTTTAGTTAGTGAAAGACTTCTCGAATTAAATCAAAAATTAAATGAAATTCAAAACCGCAAGACTGATGAAACATTAAGAATCACAGAGATAGTTAGAAAATTGGAATCTGAAATGAACCAGTTGATATACGATGTGTATAAAGTCGATACGAGAGACAGAGAAATAATTGAGAACTACTTAAAATAAAAAATTTATATCTGTAATTTAGTGAGAAAACATTTTTTAGAAAGAGGATTGAAGAACAAAATAGGCTTACTAGAATGCATTTTGAACAATACCTGAAATCTAATAAAACCACTTAAATTTTAGGATGTAGATATAATAAAACGGCACGTTTTTTGGTCTTGTCTATATCCCCCTATATGGTATGGGACCGTTGAGATTTGAACTCAAGTCACCAACACCCCAAGCTGGTAGGATACCAATCTACCCCACGGTCCCTTTGCACTGATATATGGTTAAAAATCAGGA
>JAKBQK010000254.1 GCA_021835265.1 Thermoplasmata archaeon | reverse complement strand
TGTCATAATATACTTCACCTGTTGGAGAGCCCCTCATGCCCATCTTGTTGAATTTCTTCCCCCTGGAAAAACCCTCATCTGTTGACAGGACTACAAATGCGGTGTGGGAATCTCCTGTTCTTGCATAAGTCAGGAACAGATCTGAATATGGCGCATTGGTGATGTAGGTCTTCGATCCGTTGAGTATGAATTTATCCCCTTTCCTCTCTGCTTTCGTTTTCATGTTTAAGGCATCTGATCCTGAGGAAGGTTCTGTGAGGCAGAGTGAACCAATCCATTTCCCCGAGGATAGTTTTGGCACATATTCCTCTCTCTGTTCCTTTGATCCATTCCTGTAGATGTTGTCAAGTGTGAGGTTGCTGTGGGCCCCATACGAGAGCGCAAGTGATGCAGACGAATATCCCAATTCCTCTTCAATTATGGCCTGTCCCATGTACCCGAGTCCTGAGCCCCCGTATTCCTCAGGGACTGTTATTCCGAGATAACCCATTTCTCCCATTTTCCTGAAGACTTCTTCCGGGAAATAGTCATCAGAATCCATCTTCATTGCAACAGGTTCAACTTCTCTGATTACGAATTCTCTGACATTTTTTCTCAATTCATTATAAATTTCCTGATCATGGTTCATATTCCCTCACCCTAACAACATTAAAAGAGTTTGACTCTCTTGATATACTTTACCGATATCACAACATAAATTCTGTGATTCATCTTAAACTCAGAACTTATTCAGGGAACAATTGAACTATTTTTGGTAATAACGATAGTATACATGATTTGCTACAAATTTGAAAAGGAATAAGAATTGTTCGATAATATAAAGAAAGTAGAGGGGATTGCGAAGAGGTAAAGAAACATTGGTGAGAGAAAAGCAACTAAAAAATTGAATGGAAAGATTAAAGAACTATTTGAAAAATACCCGATGATGGTAAGTAGAGATGTTGCGGACATCATTGGTGTATGTGAAAGTATTTTGAGGAAACATTTTCGAAAAGAATGCCATAAGGCCAATGAGAGTAGATTTCCACTTGATTTATAAGAGGAGGGAATAGATGAGTTCGATAGAACAGAGATATATATGTCAACAATATATGGTACGGAAGGGGAATTGAAGATGCGTCCTTCGAATTGTCATGGGTTTCCTATTCCTTTAATATACGGTGAGGTCAAAATATGCGTGGACTTAGACTCCCCTCAGTGCACATCGTTTTTTAATGGAAATACTTCAAACCCAAGGAAACGAGCCGATTGTTTAATATATTTCAAAGATGACGGTGGCGCAGTTGTAGAGGTGAAACGCACGTATATGAAAAAGGCAAAATACCAGATTGAAGATACCATAAAGGCAATGAAGCAAAATTGGGACAAGTTCGTTTCTGCTATGGGACTCTCAGGTGATACTCCATTTCCGGATAAGATTATTTTGTGTATTGAGAACGGAATTGGAAATGATAAGAGGGGTTATTGGATAGATAAAAATAATGGAAACATACTGAAACTGAAAACGAAAAAAGGTGGAAACACCAACTCAACTTTTAAATGTGAGGGGTTACCAATTATTGTTTATGACAAAGCTGAAATCAATAGAATGAGTAAGGGATGGAGTGTACACTAATGCCTGTTGCAGTTTGGCTTAACAATGAAAGAAGAGTTCGCCTTACAAATGAATTGTATTCCGATCTTTTGATCAAGTTCATCAATATTTTCTCGAAAGTTTTCCAATTCGAAAAACGTAGCATTGAATTGATAGAGGATAACGGTTATGAGGAAAGGATAGTATTAGAGGTTGTCTCTTCAGACATTCCAGATAAGTATTCATTTCTTGACTTAGTGAATAGGGCCGTTAAAGAAAGCCTTGTGTTCAGGATAGTTGGAAGTTCAAAGGTACCGGACAACTTGAGAACCAGAATCGAATTCTATTTGAACTCGAGTGAGAGATTTACCAACTCCGACATTCTGTTCGACACTGAATTTGACGAAAATGAACTGCTTGATGTACTATGGAACGACAAAACAGGACAAAAAGCAGCTTATGATCTACTGGAAGAGATAAGGTCTGTCAGAGTGAAATTCGATGGAAAATTTACAAAAATAGTTGAAACTATGACTGTTGCCTATGACATACCAGACATTGACAATCTCAAAAATGAAGGAGTATTGCTCTACTATTCTTCAACCCACGGAGAATATTCGCTATTAGACAAACTAATTAAAAGCTATGTTGAATTAACTCCAGGAACCAAAGAGAAGATTTCACTCTTCAAAACAAAAAAGATTGCTTCCCGTATCTATTCTTCTACTGAGGTTATGGACAAACTTAAATACTTCAAAGGAAAGGTCGATTCCTATCCGGAGGGTAGTTTTGCTTTCATTTCTAGAGAACCATCTGGATTTAGTAGCATGGTCAGGTTTATGGAAAATTCGATCGTTATACCGTCTATCAGGGCGTTTCCAAAAGATACCGATATCATTGGGAGTGCTATCGAAGAAATAAAGAAGGAGAAAGTGCCTGGACAAATGGAAGTGAAATAGTGAGCGAATACAAAAGATCAGCAATCTATTACTTTAAGCCCAGTTAAAGTAGATCAAAGTTTACTTATATGGTAAATGTAAGTCCTCTGAACATAAAGGGTATGTATTAGAAATTCAAATAATGTGAATTAAGCTGTAGTATTAGAGATTGAAATACCCGCCTTACCGGAGAAACAAGATTAGATTATAAAGGGGTAAAATGAAAGAACATTAGTTTCAAACATTAAGATCATCATAGACAAATTAGATGGTTTCAGGGTCGAGGTCGAAGAACATCCTAAGCACAGTGCGACAATGATGGACTTAAGTATCTATTATAATGATAAGATTCTTTTCATCGGTGGATTCAAGAGCCCCACTGTTATAGATGGAAGAAGTCCAAGAGTTTGAAATATGCGCGTAAAAATTATAGTAATTATTACCTGAAATAATAAATTATAAAGAAATTGCTTTATGCGAACCGAGAATGAATGGCTATCTTGAAGGATGATAGAAGAATTACCGATCTCAGTTTCATAAAGTCTTTTGAATTTT
>JAKBQK010000175.1 GCA_021835265.1 Thermoplasmata archaeon | reverse complement strand
AATCCTTTCCATGGGTTTTGTAAGGCCAAAAATAACTCCCATGTTGGCATTTGTTCCAGACACTGGCCTGGGATCAAACTGTGGTGCGTTATATAACTTCTTTCCCAGTTCTATGACCTTGTCTTCCAGCTGATCTACAAAGAAGTTTCCCTGATAGTATCTCTGATGAGGCAAACCCTCTGCATACCTGTGACCAAAGTCTGTGAGAAGCATCTCCATTGCCAGAGGACTCATCACATTTTCCGAGGCAATCAGGGGAATGCTTTCTTCAAACATTTTATTGTGTTTCTTTGCAAGATCCCTAATTTCCATTGCATCACTGAAAAATTTATCCATGGATATTGATGCATGTGAAATATTTTAACGTATGGTGATCTGAAATAATGGACGTATATTATTAATTTCATTTCCCAACTTCATGAATATGTGACATATGAAGTAAAGACAGCGAACACTTAAGAAAAGGGATCCAATACCCATCAACCGCTGTGATGAATTCAGCCTTGACTGATTTGTGATGAATGACAGGCAGACTGAGCGGTTAAAATCAGCAATAATTCTTTTAAAATGTTAAGATTTTGTTTTATCTCACACGTTCAAGTGAGAAGGATCCAAGATCAAAAGTTTCTCCCCTGTTGTAGACTTCTACCCATTCCCTTGTTCTTGCGTTAGATAAACCTACAACTTTCACATACTGTTTTGCATTAACTATTCTGAATTGAATGGTCCCATCCATTATGTAGCTGATAGTTTCAAAAACCTTTTGATCAAAGAGCCCATCTTCAAGCATATACAGTGCTGTGCACCTGCTCGCCTTCCTTTTCTGTGTGAATTGCTGTGTGAATTTCATGAAAACCTTCTCGTCAAACTGTGGAACGAACGCTGTAAGAGAAATGAATACAAGTCTGTAAAATGGGTATGTTCTGAGTAATTCCTGTTCAATCGTTTCCACAGATTTCAAAAGCAGGCTGAGGTTTGATATATTATCTATAACAACCGCTTTTTTAGATGGACTCTGAGACTGAATGGATTTTGAATAAAGGTCAATAAACCTGATCAGTCCATCATCTTCAAAACCGTCCACGACTTCCGGTTCTACACTTAGAGTCTGGGCAATTTCATACTTTACCTGGGTCAGGTCTTTATCTGCTGTGATAATGACCACTGGCACGTTTTCTTTGATGGAGTTGGCCATGAAATTAGTTGCAAGCATATCCTTTGAGGTGAAAGGTGCACCAAACAGAACCACATTTGATGGCATGGGTAAACCGCCTAGAAGAAGTTCATCTATCTTGGAAATACCTGTTGAAATTTTTTGGTTCTTCCTTAGTGCAATAGGATCTTTCAAATCCACAAGCGCCTTCTTTGCCTCCTCTACCTTTATCTGTGGTACAGAAGCAGAGTCTATCTTTACCAGACTCTGGAGCATGTTCTCTATCTCTTTTTTCTTTTCTTCGGCCATCCTTATGGTTCTTTCCAGGTTTTCCTTGACCTGTTGCAGTTCGGCTATCTTGCTCGTAATCTCATTGCTTTCCATCGGTTCCCTCCCCTACGTATGTACCAGATACTACCCACGGGGGTGATTCTGGATCAAACGGTTCCATTCCATTAACCATATGTTCCTTTAAAGACTTTTCATCCATTTCAATTCCAAGACCGGGTTTACCTGATAGCTTAAAGTGACCGTTTTCAAGTTTATATCCACTCTTAAGTAGTTTTTTCTTCCATTCTGGCCATGATTCCTCAAAACTCTCCTGTATAATGAAATTATTAATCGTGGTATCGAGATTCAGGGTAGCTGCAGTCTGGACGGGACCAAAAGCGTTATGGTATGCCACCGGAATTCCCCATGCATCAGCAATAGTGGCTATCTTGAAAGATTCGAGAATTCCTCTTGAGTTAGTTACATCAGGCTGAATTATATCCACTTTTCCCTCAACAATGTTCCTCATAAAATCTCTTGCATTGAGAACTCTTTCCCCAAGTGCTATGGGTGTATTCACAGTACTCCTCAGTTCAGGGAGCCTCATTTCAAGTTCAGGGTGGAGAGGTTCTTCAAAGAAGAAACAGTCATATGGCTCAAGAATCTGGGTGGCCTTTTTCGCAGCTTCCATAGAGAATCTCCCGTGAAACTCAATTAGAAGATCCATGGAATCTCCAAAGGATTCTCTAAGGCCTGATACTATATTCTCTGCACTTTCCAGTCCCTTCTTATTTATTGTATCGTAGTTATTTCCAAATGGATCAAACTTTACAGCATCAAAACCTTTCTTTCTAATTTCCTTTGCCTTGTCCACGAAATCATCAGCGGTAACGCAGTCTGAATACCAGCCATTGCTGTAAGCCCTAACGCTGTCCCTCATTTTACCTCCGAGAAGATTGTAAACCGGCTCCTTACAGCTCTTTCCAACTATATCCCAGCACGCCATCTCCACTGCACTTAGCGCAGAAGTGGCTTCCATTGACCTTGACAGATAGAATGAATGCTTGTAAAATTCCATTGTGTTTTTGTAAATCTCATTTACATCTTTGTTTAGAAAAACTCTTTTAACTTCTTCAGCGCTTTCCTTCACTGGAAGTGTCATGAGGGTTGTTGGTGCCTCACCGTATCCAACTATGCCATCACTGGTTGTAACCTTGACTATAATCATTGTAGAACTCCATGGTGATGATTTTTCGGATGTTTTTTCGCTTACGTTGTATATTTCTATCTCTTTTATCTTTCCTGCCATGGATCATCATATTTCATTCTAATTTTAAATGTTTCCTAAAATAAGAAGATTGAATAAAAAATATTATATATCATAAAAATACATTGGGATATCTATTGCCAGATACATTAATTATTTCAGAGAAAGCAGATGCAGGAAGAAGGATTGCCTATTTTCTATCCGATGGTAAATCAAAACAGAAAAGATCAAAGGGTTTGAGTTACATAGAATATGAGAATGAGGTTGGTGGTTTTTATCTGGTTCCACTGAGTGGGCACATTGTGGAAATTGATTTTCCAAAAACACTCAAGGATTGGAAATTAGAAAATCTGAAAGAACTTATTTCATCAAATGTAATTCATAATGTTAAAAACAAGACCGCCTATGAGAGCTTAAAAACGCTTTCTGCAGGCATTAAAAGAGTTATAATTGCTACTGATTATGACAGGGAAGGAGAATTAATAGGTACAGAAGCTCTGGATATTGTTAAAAAGGACAAATCCTTCCATGGAGAAATCAAAAGGGCTAAGTTCAGCGCTCTAACAGGCAAGGAAATAAAGGACGCTTTTGCAAACTTTATAGATGTGGATTACAATCTTTCAGATTCAGCTGCTGCAAGGGAGGAGATTGATCTTTACTGGGGAGCAGCTCTTACAAGGTTTTTCTCGCTTATAACAAACAGGCTAGGTAAGAATTTCCTATCCATAGGAAGAGTGCAAACACCCACTCTTGGGCTAATCGTAAAGAGGGAAAGAGAGATAGAAAACTTTGTTCCGGAAAAGTTCTGGGAAGTTAAGGTTGACTTTCTCAAGGATGACGTTTTTACCGGTATCTACGAAGAAGGCAGAATAAACGATGAGAAAAGGGCAAGAGAAATCCTTGAAAATATTATAGGAAAGGATGGAATTGTAAACGAGTTTGAAAAGGGAATGGAAAGAATCTACAAGCCTGCTCCCTTCAACACAACAGAGTTCATGAGAGAGGCTTCTAGAATAGGAGTTATGCCTTCGAGAGCTATGAAGATTGCCGAATCACTGTATGTAAAAGGATTTATAAGTTATCCAAGGACTGATAATACAGTATATCAGAGAAGCATAAACCTCAAGTCAGTGGTAGAAAAACTGAAAAACAGTGAATTGAAGAAGGAAGCAGAAATGGTTCTTTCTCAGGAAAAAATAATACCTTCCAGGGGTAGAATGGAAGCGACCGATCATCCGCCAATCTATCCAACAGAGGTTCCAAAAAGTGGGAGCCTGAGAGCAGATGAAGCAAAGGTCTATGAACTCATAGCCAGGAGATTTCTGGCTACACTTTACAGGGAGGGTACCCGAGAGGTAAAGTCAGCAAAGATAGAAATTGACCATTATAACTTTAAGACAAATGGAACCAGAGTGGTCGATCCAGGATGGCTATCCATATATACATATAGAAAGTTCAAGGACATCTTTCATCCCGATCTTGAGAAAGGTGAGAAGGTAAAGGCTGAAAACTGGAGAATAGAGGAAGGAGAAACAAAGCCTCCATCAAGATTTGATATGGCCTCGCTCATTAAGGAAATGGAAAACCTGAATCTAGGAACGAAGAGTACCAGACACGATATTATTGATAAGCTCCAGAGCAGGGGGTTTATTGAGGGAAATCCAGTCAGACCAACGGCCCTTGGCTCATCTCTTATAGATGGGGTCACAACAGTGGATTCAAAGATAGCTGAGCCAGACATGACTGCAGAGCTCGAATCGTTCATGAACAACATTGCAGCTGGGGAGAGAACAAAGGATTCAGTAGTTTCAACATCAAGAAACATGCTTTCCAGTGTTTTAGAAGAGCTTGAAAATAACAAGGATTCCATAGCAAATATAATTCGTGGAGCACTTGAAACAGGTACTGTTGTAGGTAAGTGCAACATAGACGGAACCAATATACAGGCAATAAAGATCAGGGACACAATCAGGTTCAGATGCGAGAGGGATAACTGCATCGATTACTACCACAAGATAAGGGGGTTAATCAAGCCATCCGAAGAGAACTGTGTGGTTTGTGGAAAACCTGTAGTAACTGTTATAAGAAGGGGACAATCTCCAGAAAAATTATGCATTGATCCATTATGTAAATTCAACACAGAGAAGAAGGACATCGGTCTCTGTCCACTTGACGGTGGACATATGATTATAAGACAATCAAAATATGGAAAAAGATTTCTTGGCTGTTCTAATTTTCCAAAATGCAGGCAAACATATGCACTTCCACAAAAAGGTGAGATTAAGATGACAGGAAAAATTTGTGAATACTGTCATGCTCCAATAATATCCGTTTCCTTCGGGAGTGGATCAAGAGAAATGTGTCCCAACATATCATGCGAAAGTAATAAAAAGTCAAAATCCGATATGGAGAAAGTGAAGAGTACTGCTGTGAAAAAACCATTAACCAGAAAGAAAACTGTGAAGAAATCAGGTTCATCTGCATCTAAGGAGAAAAAAGCCAGGAAGAGTGTAAAAAATGCTTAACAGGAGAATTGCTACTGAAATAGGTACTGCAGTATTATTTCTGGTAGCCTCTCTTATCGGTCTCGTTATGGCTCTCGAACTGGAGAGCGTTAGTCCAACAAACCCAAGCCAGAATACTTCTGCAGGATTTGGATACGTGATATATTTCATAGTTGCAGTTATATTAATGTCTGTTGTGATTCTATATATCTCAAAGAAGAAGAGGCTTGGAATACTCAGGATCATTTTTGTATTATCCATGGTTTTTGTAATCTATATCGTATCAAGTCTTCTTTATGCACTTCTTCCAATTACATATCCTGAATACTATTTTCTCAGTTTTGGAACACCTGTACTTTTCCTTTATCTACTCCTTTTCAAACAGAACTGGATTGTAATAAATATTGCAGGGATTCTTACCGCGGCAGGTCTAGCAGCAATTTGGGGTGTAGATCTTGGGCTTTATGCAGCCATTGTTCTAATGATAGTCTTTGCCATTTATGATTACATAGCTGTTTACAAGACAAAACACATGCTTGATATTGCAAGAGCTACAACATCTTCAAACATGCCACTTTTTTTCATAGTGCCGGAGAACATGAACTTTGATATGAAGGATGCAGACATAGACATACCAAGAGAAGAGGGAAGAGAGAGGGGTGCAATAATGATAGGTTTTGGAGATATAGCAATTCCTAACGTAATGGTAATATCATCCTTCCTCTATTCCGGAGCAACAACTTCAAGTCTTTCATTTTTCATACTTCCCCTCCTTGGAGGCATAATAGCAATGTTCATTCTCTTCAGTTTCATAAAAAGGCCAGCCCCGGGATTGCCATTCCTGAACACTGGAGTTCTAATAGGATTTATAATAGCACTGGCTCTCAGAGGAATCTGATATTGCTTAAAAAAATAGTTTAATAACTAATCAAATAAAAAAATCATAGAAATGAAAGACTCATCTCTTCTTTTCACTCAGTTTTATCATCTCCATGATCTTACTAAGAGCAAGATCCATCTGTGGATCTTTTCCACTATGCCAATCTTCAGGTTTTATTTCCACTTCATATGTTGGATCCGTTCCGTAATTTTCTACGCCAAACCCAACATCCCTGAACTTCATCCCAAATCTTGGCTGAGTCACCTGAGTACCATCTGCCAGCCTTCTTTCAGGGCTTATTCCAATTACTCCACCCCACGTTCTGGTACCTATTAGTGGCCCTAGGCTTAACAACTTGAAGGAGTGGCTGAATATATCCCCGTCAGACCCTGCATTTTCGTTTGTAAGAGCTATCATTGGCCCCTCAACAGAATAGGATGGATATGGAGAATCCTGACCCATCCTTGGATGAGTAAGTGCTATTCTTTCCCGCATTAGCTTTTCAAGGACAAGTTGTGAAACATTGCCTCCTCCATTGAACCTGACGTCAACGATAAGACCAAATTTCTTGAATTCCCTTGTATAAAGCCTGTAAAATTCTGCTAAACCATCCAGCATCATGTTTGGGATATGAACATAACCAACCTTCCCACCAGTTTTTTCGTGTACCATCTTCCTGTTTTCTTCAACCCAGCTTCTGTATCTGAGATATCTGTCATCTGGAATTGTCTTAACGTAGTTTGAAAATACCTTTTTTTCCTGAGTTTTGACATCAATTCTGATTATCTCAGAAGGCAGGTTAAGTAATATTTCATCTATTGTTTTTCCATCGGTTCCAGGAGACTCTCCATTAATGGACACAATCTGGTCACCCTCCATGAATCCCCCCGGGAGCAGTGGACTTTTTTCATTCTCATTTGAAAGATCTCCATGATAAATTTTCTTTATGTAGTATTTCTTTCCTTTTAATTCAAAATCAGCCCCAAGATGTCCTATGGGTATGGCATCAGAAGAAAGGAAGTCTCCACCTGTTTCATAGGAATGTGACGTTCTGAACTCTCCCTGCATCTCTCTCATTATTTCAGACAGTTCAAACCTTGTGGTGATCTTGCTAACAAGAGGTTCATACTTCTCATATATCTGCCGTGCATTCTTTGTTGCAAACTCCTCCTTCCAGAAAAAGCTTGTTGCCAGCAGCCATGTCTCATTGAACATCTGCTTCCACTCTTCCAGAGGTTCTATCCTTATTTTCAGATCTTTGAGATGGATTTCCTTTTCCTCGTCAAAACCACTCACCATTTCCTTCGCAACCTTTGCCTGTAGCTTGAAAACTTTATTTTTTTCCTTTCTGATTAACACAGATTTTTCATCCACTGAAACTCTGAAATCAAGCACCTTTTCCGCAACAGTCTTAGGCTTCTTTGTTTCAAAGCTGAAGAAAACAAGTTTACCAGCTCTCTGTCTCCCCGATGCGGCATTCTTTAGCAAGCCTTCGGCCCTGTATGAAAGGTATAGCAAGCCTCCTTTTATGGCCCTAAGAGAATTGAAGTTACCAGAATCTATGGGTAAAGAATCGGAAAATGATCCTTCATTCTCTCTTTCTGATTTCAGCCTCATTGATTCTGGTATCCTGACTGTTGGTGAAAAGTCTCCACCATCGATCTTCATATAATATATTCTAGTCATCAGGGGAAATGAGTAGTTGAACGTTGCCCTGTCCTCTACTGGATCAAAAGTTCTGTCAGAAAGATAATAAAGATAAGACCCAGTAGGATCAAAGGATGGTGAATAGTCATTAGCCGTTCTTTCTGTTATTTCTTTCTTCTCCATTCTATCAAGCACCACTGTTTTTACAATGGAACCGTCCCTCTGCCCAAAACCTCCTGTCATATATGGGAATGTATATGCAATTTTGCCTGAGTCATTTGACCATGCGACATCCCTTATCTTTCCTGCCTCACTTTCATCAATCAGATCACAAGACATATTCTCTATATTCACCATATAAAGCTGAAACAGAATATTTGTAACCGCAATCTTCTTTCCATCAGGAGAAGGAAACGTGTTATCTATCAGTCCAATATTTCTTTCAAGCTGCGTGTGCTTCGTAATGTCTGAAATTTCAGATATGCATAGAAATTCCCCATCCTTATCCTGCCTTACATAGGAGACTCTTTTTCCATCAAGGAACTTCATCAGTCTTACCCTTCCATGTGATTGAATTTGCAACTGTGGACTCATTTCTTCAGATGTTATGATGCCTTTACCCCTGAGGACAAATCCATATGTATCATCCTTTCCGTTCATTGTATATTCTTCCAGGTAGTTCGCGGTATCCGGGAATTTCGAGGATGGAAAAGTTATCCCTGAGTCCATTCTTACCTCAATTTTCTTTTCCTCCTTTTTTTCTGGATTTAATGTAAATAATTCGCCTCCCATGGAATACAACAGAACCTCACCATTCGATGAAAGATGCCTTGGATAATAGGTCTTGAAATCAGAATGCTTCGTTAATTTTCCACCCTTTACATCAACGGAATATACTTGTCCATTGCCTTCATGATCGGAAACAAAAAACACTTTTTCACCATGGATACATGGGGAGGAAACGTGTCCATCCAGGTCTACTATTTTGTTAAATTTTCCATTGAGCTTTCCTGACCAGATAACGCCTCTGGTTCCACCTTTATAACCCTTCCAGTGTGGCATATCGTATGTATATCTTCCTATTACCACATCATCTCCGTGGAATAATATGTGAGATCCTGGACCAAGATTCAGAGGGTTCAAATTTAGTGTTTCTGTATCAAGTTCATAGAAGAATGTAAGAGCTCCAAACGGTGACATTGCATCTGTTGAAATAATTGGTACATCTCCCTTCCAGCCTGCAACATCTGTAAACATCCTTCTTGGTACACTTTTTCCGTTAAGGAAAGTAACCCTCTTCACCATACCTGTAACCCTGTCATACATATACAGGTCTGCCAGTGATCCGTCCTTGCCCCTCATCGATCTGAAAATTATCTTATTTCTGTCTGGAGAAAATCTCGCATTATTTATTATACCTTCATTTGACACTACAACCCTTGAGCTTCCATCTTTCAAATCTCCGACCCAGATTTTATCATTGGAAACAAAAAGAAATTCGTTACCCATGATATCTGGCCCATGCTTGTAAAATACCATTGTTCTGTAGTGTAATTATATTATATAGCCATTTTCTATGAAACTCTTAATTTTTATACCTGTTCAAAGTTTAAAATATCTCTCAAAAAATCAAAACAGTTTAAAGAACCATTTTATAAGATTAGAATATTTTCATTGATGAAATTGAAAAGCAATAAAAAAATCATATCCATTCTTATGGTTCTTGGTTTCCTCTTTTCAACCATGGCAGTACTGTCAGGCACGGACCAGGTTTCAGGAATGATTACACATTCATCCGGTTCGCAAAACAAATCAATAGAAAACAACCTCCTCATTTCCTCCAATTTAGTTCCTTTAAGAAATTATGTAAACACATCAGAAAAATACAGCATAAAAAGCCCAAGAGAAGTTAACACAACAAACAGTAACAAAAGCGAAAGTATTCTCGTGGGATTCCAGTTCTCAAATCTTTCAGAACTGGTGAGTCTACTTTCGAATATATCTAATAAAAATTCTCCACAATATCACAGGTATATTTCCAGGGCTCAGTTTGAAAGGAGGTTTGAACCTTCAGATGCAATTTATAATAATTTTATAAAATATCTTCAATCAAATGGTATATATCACATCACAACCTATAAAGGAAGATCCATAGTTACATTCACATCCACAACGAAATTAGTTGACAAAATGTTCAGGGTTAAGACAGAAGATTTTGTAAATGGTTCTCAGAATTATTATGCAGCAGTTGGTGTTCCTAAAGTCCCATCATACTTCAATAACTATGTAACTTCCATAATAGGCCTGTCAAATTATTCGCAGTATGTAATGAGTCTGAATCTTCAGCATAAAGTGGCAGTGCAGAAAAATGCATCAGTTAAAAAAACACCGCAGGGAAACATCATTTCACCTGCCTGCTATGATGGTACACAGTATTTTTATGCTCCAGAATTTCAGTCTGCTTACAATGAAAGAACACTATTCAGGGAATATGGATATCCAACCTCATCTGTTGAGGCAACCATATTATGGGGTGGTGAATATAATGGAACAAACACAAGCACTCCTTATGGAACCCTAACACATGACGAAAGAGTAGGTTCATTTGTGCCATCGAATGTATACTGTTACTTCAATGAGACAATGCCATCTGGTGAACCACATGCAAAGGTTGTTGGAGTACCTCTTAACGGGGCTGTATCGCCAGGCCCTCTAGCGCAGTATGACAGCACTGGAGCAAATTTTGAAAACACTCTGGATATGGAAATGCTTGGAAGCACAGCACCCGGTTCGACCATATATAATGTATATGGAAACAGTTCCTCTTATTACAATATTAATCTGGCTTTCAATTATATACTGAATCCAGGGAGCAAAAGTTCTAAGCTTAACAACGTTTCAGTAATTTCAAATTCGTGGGGAGGATGTAACGTTAACTGCACTAGCATTTATGAAGATGACATGGAGGCTCAGGCAAGGGGAATCACAGTTCTTGCCTCATCAGGAGATGCTGGTGATAATGCCAATAGTACTAAATGGGTAGGGACAAATGTGGAATTTCCATCAGTACTTGGATACAATAACTTTGGGGTAGTTGCTGTTGGAGGAACAACTTTCCAGTTGAATGCAACGTCTAACATCGAATCTCAGAGGAACTGGTACGTCCCAGAAGGGGACAAAACTTTAGGAGGCCCATATGGAACAAGTTCAGGAATTGACACCTGTCTCAAGGAACCAAACTGGCAAAAGGATTCATCAGCGAATCTTGTAATTAAGGGCGAAGGAAGAGGTGTTCCAGACATATCTGCCATAGCCAACGATACACTGGTAACCATCTCAATTTCTGGATATACCTATGATGCAACAAACGCAACATACGGAGGTAGATTCGAATATGCATGGGGAACAAGCATTGCATCACCTGTCACGGCTGGAATACTTTCAGAAATTGATTCAGTCATATATAAAAATAATGATAGTCGTTTAGGTTTTCTGGATCCCTTGCTTTATAAGTTAGGAAATGAACAGTTTGAAAAGGAATCTTCAAACAGCACCACAGGATACATTGACACTGGAACATATAATTCTACATTGCCTGCACTTCCATTCTATCCTGTAGAAACTGGAAGGAACCACATATATCACGCAAGATATGGATACAGCCTTCTTGATGGATGGGGATCAATAAATGCCTATAACCTTACGGTATATACTCTGAAAAGGAACTTCAGGAACAATAATTCTGATCTTTTGGGAATCGATAATAATCTTACCTTAAAGTCTCTGGATGTCAGTTCATATAACTCGACCGGTTCTCTCAATAGATTCTATAATGCCTCAGTTCAACAAAATTTATTTCTTGCCAATGAAATGGGACAGCCACTTTACTGGATTCAAAATGTAATTTACTTAAACAAGACAGTTTCAGGAGGATATGTGGTCAATTACACCGGATGGGTTAACTATCCATTTTATGGAATTTATCAAACATCAACCGTATATCACTACACGTTCCCTTCAGGAAGAATAATCTTACTGCCACATAGTTTTAATATTTCTACACAGCTAAATGTCAACGGAAACCCCATTGACAGTTATCTCAAATTTTTTGTTAACAGGCATGAAATAAAAATGAATGTTACAGGAGCTGCGTTTATAATAGGGGCAAGAAACTATTCATATTATTATGAAAACAATCTAATTTATAATGGACCATATCCCAACAACAAATTTCAGGGTGGATTAGATCCACAATTTGGTCTTGTTGGTGGCCCTTCTGCATATCTTGGAATATTCAGGAATTCAACAACCGCTTATGTGAAAAGTTACATTGAAAATGAAGAAGGGCACTGGATAGTTCCTAGAACAAGATCATTCAATGAATCAATTGATCAGACAGGTGAAAATGCAACAAACCTGATCTACTCCCCGAATGGAACAGGATGTTACAGTATTGGCATAAAACAAGGAAGTAAGGAGCAGGGACTGGTTTTCTATACTACGACAGGAAGAGAAAAATTCAAGCTAGACTTCCTTGAGACAAATCTTACAGATGGAACAGTTTGGAACCTGACATTTGATGGGAAGAAATATTCATCAAATCTGAACAACATTACTGTATATTCTGTCAATGGAACCTATACATACGAAGCTGAAAACACAACCCTGTTTTACAACCAGAATTTTCATAAAGTTATTTCAGTAAGTGGCAAAAATATAACAGTACAGATCATTTACATAAGGTATTCATACATTCACGGAACAGTATCACCTTCAGATGCAACTCTGTCATTTAACGGAAAGAATGTGCAAATATCCGGAAATGGTCAGTTCAATATAACTACCACTTACGGAAGTTTTGTTCTGAAGGCATCATCGTCAGGCTTTAAAACAAAATACCTGAACTTTACAGTTCAGAAGGGGAGATCACTTAAACTTAATATTTCCCTTTCAGAAAGTAAACAGCAGAGTCCGAATTATATTTACCTTTACTTAACACTGATCCTGCTTGTCATCACAACAGTAATTGCAGTCGCTATAAATTTAAAAAGGAGGAGGTAGTATTAGTGAAGAAAAACCCTTCTACCGGTAAAGTAAAGAGAGATTTCGTGTTTCTGACAGGATTCTATTACATCCTGATCCCTGATTGATCCTCCCGGTTCAACAATGGCCGAAATACCATTTACCGCGGCCACATCAACATTATCAGAAAATGGCAGATAAGCGTCTGAGGCCATTATGGACCCCTTTGCCTTTTCACCTGCCCTGCTGCATGCTATTTTCGTTGCCTCAACGCGGGAGGTCTGACCGGCACCAACACCAACTGTAACACAGTTCTTTGTCAGTACAACAGCATTGCTTCTGCAATGGGCTGCTATTTTCCACGCAAACTCTATCTCTCTGGATGAAAATTCTCTTCTGGTCTTAACTACCTCTTTCATCTGATCTATGCTTGTATTCATTCTTGTCTGTTCAAGAATTCCATTAAAAAGCGTTTTAAAGTTCCTATCAGGTCCATTGCCAGAATATTTTATCATCCTGATATTTTTCTTTTTTCCTATAAGTTTCCTAGCATCACTGTCAAAGTCCTTTGCGATTATTATCTCTACGAATAGATCTTTTATTGCCTCTGCCACTCTTTTATCTGCATTACCATTAATGCATATAACTGATCCATAGGCAGATTCTCTATCTGCTTCTATAGCTTTCTCCAGAGCATCTCCATGGTCAATCCCAGTTGCCGCACCACAGGGAGTATTATGTTTTATAACAACTGCGAATGGATCTGAGAAATCAAGAGCTGTCTCAATAGCTGAAGATGCATCGACATAATTATTATACGACATCTCTTTCCCGTGGAAGACCTCCATCTTTCCATACTCTGGAATTTCATAAATAAAACCTTCCTGATCCGGGTTTTCACCATATCTAAGTTTCTTTCCATTCTCGAGTTCAATTAGTTTTATGCTTCCTGCATCATTGAGGGAATTATATATCATTATGTCATATTTGTAGGTTAGTTTGAAAGCGTCTAGGGCAAGTTTTTTTCTGGTTTCTTCCCTGATCATCCCATGATCAGCAATGTCTTTCTGTACAAGTTCATAATCGTTCCTGTTTTTTACTACTGTAACTCTTTTCCAGTTTTTAGCTGCTGCTCTTAATAAGGAAACCCCTCCAATATCTATGTGCTCAATTTTTTCATCCTCTGTTCCATTTATATATTTACTGAAGTCGTATAGATTGCACATAACTATATCGAAGGGAAAATAGCCCTTTTCTTTAACTTGCCTTTTATCTTCATCACTATCACGCATTAATATTCCAGAAAAAATAGCCGGGTGCAGTGTCTTGACCCTTCCACCAAGTAAATCATCAAAGCCAGTCAATTCAGAAATGGAAAGGCTCCTCACACCGTGTTCTTCAAGGTATTTTCTGGTACCATCTGACGCATATATTTTCTCTATCTTTCCATTTATCGCCTTTAGAAACTCATCTGATCCTGATTTATCTGTCAGGGATGCAAGCACATTCATGATCTCTAAGCACTTCATTTTTAATATGCTTTAAGAATTTCAACATCAAAATGATGCTGTGTTCATTTTGTGAATTTAAAGTTAGCGCGAATAATATAATGAATAATCGTACGATCAACAGTCTCTAACTATTGGTGAAACGATGAGAATTGTGTAATATTATAGCAACTATATTACTGGTAGTAATGGTAAATATGTTTCTGTAATTTATTTTTAAAGTTGACAAAAGATTTTATAAAAAAGAAATCTTAGCGGTTTAGGTAAACAAATGGTTAGAAATATTTCAGTTGAAGCAATCAACCAGGTTCCAACACACCTCAGAGGCGTGGAACTAGTAGAAAGAAAAGGCCTTGGTCATCCAGATAGCGTATCAGACGGAATAGCAGAGTCAGTAAGCAGAGAATTGAGTAAATATTACATAAAGCACTTTGGAAAAATTCTGCATCACAACACCGATCAGGTGGAACTCGTGGGAGGACAGTCAGCACCTAAATTCGGTGGTGGAGTAGTTCTTGATCCTGTATACATTCTGCTGAGCGGAAGAGCAACGACAACAGTTGATGGTGAGAGAATTCCAGTTAAAGCAGTTGCAATTAAGGCCGCAAAGGAATATCTGCAAAGCAATTTCAAGCATCTGGACATGGATAGTGATATCATGATAGATTCCAGAATAGGGCACGGTTCAGTTGATCTGAGAGATGTTTATGATACAACAAAACACAGGGCCAACGACACTTCATTTGGTGTAGGTTTTGCACCATTTACAGACACGGAAAAGCTTGTAAAGGGAACAGAGAAATTCATTAACGGAGAAATGAAGAAGAAGTTACCAGCTATTGGTTATGATATTAAGGTAATGGGTTACAGACAGGATAAGACAATCAACCTGACAGTAGCGGCTGCATACGTTGACAAGTATGTCAAGGACAGCAACGAATACTTCGCCATAAAAGAACAGTTCCAGCAGCTAGTTGAGGATAACGCGAGCAAGATATCAAACGAGGATGTCAATATATTTATAAACACAGCAGACAAAGATGGAGATAAGATCACAAGTCATTATCTAACAGTAACTGGTCTTTCCCAGGAGAATGGAGATGACGGATCTGTCGGAAGGGGAAACAGGGTAAACGGAATCATAACTCCTTACAAGCCAATGAGCATGGAAGCAGCAGCAGGAAAGAACCCAGTAACTCACGTAGGAAAATTATACAACGTTCTTTCAAACAAGATTGCTGAGCACGTTGTCAAGGAAGA
>JAKBQK010000252.1 GCA_021835265.1 Thermoplasmata archaeon | reverse complement strand
AAATTCCATCAGGGATTGCATTCTACGGTCTGGATGCACAGGAATGCCGCTGTGGCTTAGTTGGTAGAGCAGCTGATTCGTAATCAGCAGGTCGGGGGTTCAAATCCCTCCAGCGGCTTAGTTCAAATAGGAAAAGCGATCACTAAACTTAATAAATGTTTTTTGAAGGTTTTACACACGGTTATAGTTCCTAATGGCAGCGCGAATTCCTCATCCTCTTTTCTTACTTATCATATAGAGATTGCCATATGGCCTGCAAACTTCCATTTTAGGCAATTCCTTAGTTAGGTCATGTAACCAGGGGTGATTACAAGTCCTACCAGTATTCATTCTGGACTCAGGAATCGTGAGACAATCTGGCCATATGGTTCCTCAAAGGAGTCCAACAGTAGCTTATATCCCTTTCTCTTCATCTCCTCTGATGCTTTTTTAATGTCCTCTTCTTCAAACTCTAGCCACACTTGGGGTTTAGGTATATCTAACGACCAAATTTTCGTTCCGAAGCAATCCTCTGCCACAAGAGAAAGCGGTCAAATAGTAAACCCTTTTGAGCCCTCGACATTTTGGGCATGCGTATATCCACCGCCATATTCATTAAATTTGATCGCCAGATCCTCTACATAGAGTTTTCTAGATGAAGACAGGTCATCTGGAATTGGTCCGAATCCGGCTATGAATAATACTTTCATTATAAAAACTAATGCTCCAGATCTAATAAATGTATGCACATGTTCATGCTTGATGACTAATGATTCCCGAACTTCCTTCTGGCTCTTGGTAATCCACTCAAGAACTCCTTTCTGTTCTGCAGAATTACCTTTCTCAGCTTATGCAACTCCAGCAGCATCTTCTACAGAGTATTTATTCCATAGTCCGCATGATCTTATTTGTGCCAGGATTCTTCCTCAGATAGCGATTGAAATGAGGTTCGCAAACATCTCTCCTCTCAGTGCTTACGGGCAGTGAACCCTTACTGGTTCCTATCCTGTAAATGTCTTGGATGACATGAAGAGCTTCTCTACAGTACCTCTTATCCTCAAATGGAATTTGAAATCGTTTAAGGACATTTCAAACTAAGGGAGGCACTTTATGCTATTTAAAGAGGCAATTGAAATCAATGTCGATTCCAATCAGGAAAAAAGCAACAAAAATTTTTAATACACAGATATGTATGTATATCTACATATGTCCACCAAAAACATTGCACTCAGAGATGACGTATACAAAAAATTGAAAGAGGTAAAAGGGCCAAACGAGAGCTTTAGTGATGCAATAGAAGAGTTGTTGAAAAGGAAGGGAAGTCTCTTACCTCTTTGGAGTTCATTATCTGAATCAGAGGGCATGGACCTGATTGAGACAGACTTAAAGGCAATTAGAAATGGAGCTAAGTTTAGAGCATGATTCTTTTTGACACTTCAGCCATAATAGATTTCTTAAAAGGTGGAGTGAAAACCAAGTCTATAGTGGAGGAAATAGAGAGTAATCGGGAGAGCGTATATACTACAGTAATTTCTCAATATGAACTATTTACCCCAGTATTTCACAAGGGAATGAAAGTTGAGGAGAGGAATATTAGGAGTTTTCTCAGACGATCTATTGTATTTCCACTTGATCAGAATTCTGCCGAAGAGGCATCTCGCATAATGGGAAGACTATTTAAACTTGGTCTTCCAATTAATGCACTTGATACTCTGATAGCTGGCATTGCGATCGAAACGGGAACAGATAGAATAGTTACACTTGATCGAGATTTTATACAGATTGCAAAGGTAACTGACCTTGACATGATAATCATATAAAACTTCAGATGGAGTAACTTGATACATTGCCACTAAATCCTGAACCTGAAACTTTAAGGAAATAGAAAGTTTCCAGATAAATCAATTTCTCCTCTCTAAAGACGCATATGTTTGTAATTATTAATCAGCAGGTCTGAGGTTAAAATCCATCCGATGGCTCTTTTCTTACTTTCCGAAGTTTCATACATTCAACAAAGGTCCATTTACAATGAAATTAATTGTATAATCTAAACTAAAACAATATATCCCGAAAAAAAGGTTGAAGCAGATTACGAATAGTTAGACCTTAAAAAGAGGTTCCACCAGAAGCTATCTGAAGTATGCATGAAAACAGAAAACGGATGAAATAAAAAAACTTTTGAAAAATTCATATTAGTCTTTAAAATACCTTTAGCTAGCACTAACACACTGGATAGTTGTTAACGAAGTCATTTTCTCAAGGCAATCAGCATTGCTTGCTGGTAGAAGAATAAAGCCGGAGTTTATATATTCTCTAGTTATGGACGAAGGGTAAAGCAGATGAGTGGTGACGGAGTTCAAAAGAAAGGCACCTATTGTAAATCCGATGCTTCAGGCGTTATCCCCAGGGTGGACCCGGCAAAATGTGAAGCGAAGGGTGAATGTGTAAAAGTCTGCCCATATGAGGTTTTTGAAATCAGACCCAGAACATCCAGTGAAATTTCAGGTCTGAATTTTCTCGGACGCATAAAAGCAAGGGCTCACGGAAACAGGATTGCCGGCACTCCTGGTCTGGACAGATGTCACTCTTGCAGCGATTGCGTTACGGCATGCCCTGAGAAAGCAATAAGATTGGAGCCGAGAAACTGATGGCATCCCGCGGAGCCATCTGTACATGAACCGGATACCAACAGGAAAGGCAACAGCTGATCCATGCATATGATGAATCACATTGGGAAATCCTCGAAATGACCGTCCCGTTATGAAGGAAGCCTGTATAAACAATATCATCCGGAATAAGAAATGGCAGCTTCATTCTTTATTGACTTCCCTGTCTGAGTTTCTAGATAATATCTGTCTGCTCTCTATGGATTTTTTGCTAAATTCAAATATCATTTTCTGGATTACTATCTGGAAACTCTTTCATAGTGTTATTCCCGAAAGGTATGAGAGTATGATCCTCAGGAAGAAGCCAGATGTGCCATCGCAACAATTCGGCAGGTAAATCCTCACCACGAAGGTCATGGTTTAGACAAAAATTCAGTTTCAATAATACAGGGAGAGCTTATAAACGAAATTGATGGCGATCTAGGCAAATGGATAAGTTCTGTCCAGGTTTTTCCTTATTTGGTCAAGGAGAATTCCAAAAATGATTTGGATACTAGTGGAATCAATGAAATGGATCGTTATGATTAAATTCTAAGATGAGGATTCTAATCTTTACATCATAAGGGAGATTCTTCTTCCTTTCCTCGCACATATAATAATATCTAACTTTAAGTCTATAAATCCTGGTTCAATATATTGGGAGACACTTCTGGTGATATATTTTTGGTTATTTTCATCTATAAAATTATACTTTTTATTATCCACATCAAAAAAAGTAATATTCTTTTTAAGCATACCATGCAGAATTCCATAATAAATAAAGAAAAAATTTGATGATCTGAATATAATGATTGAAAGTTTAGGAGTATTCTCTTTGATAGGTATAATTACCGGAGTTCTAACAGGAATTACAGGCTCAAGTGGTGTAATTGTTGTTGTTCCCGCAATGACTTTTCTGGGATATAGTTTCCATATTGCAGTTGGCACTAGTCTTCTAGTAGATGTGATAACAACTTCATCCGTTGTTTATGTGTATACCAGGGGAAAGAGAATTGACTGGAGGATAGGATTAATTCTGGGTGGTGGAGCCCTTATAGGTGCTCAAATAGGTGCACACGTAGCAATTTTCATAAGTGACAGACCACTTGAAATAGTATTCACAATAATGGCATTATTGATGGCAGTGCAATCCTTTAGAAGGGCAAAGAAAGGTCTTTCTCTGACCAGGAAGCAGATTTCTCATCCATATCTGGCAGGATTGGTAATCAGTATACCAATAGGAATATTAACAGGCACTCTTGGAACAAGTGGAGGAATTATGTTCATTGCAGTAATGATGATTCTCTATTCCATGGATCCGAAAACTATGGTGGGTACTGCAACATTAGCCATGTTTGTATCTGCCATAAGCGGATCCACAGGTTATTTCCTTCTCAATAGTATTGACATTTTTGGAGGTATACTAATTGGAGCTATCTCCCTCATTTCTGGGTTTTATTTTGCCAAACAGGCACTCAAGATGAAGGATAGCACCATATACTATTTTCTTGGAATAGTTTTTATCGGTGTTTCTTTACTTGAAATCATAACTATACTAAGGGTATAGACAGGTGACTCTTTCTTATGAAAATTAATATTATTCCAGATCATGACGATAGAAATGTTTAAGCAATAACAACTTTCAAAGTATAAAAAAAATAAAAGGGGCTGGTTTTAACACTTTATTTCAGGTGATGTTTCTTAATAGAATTATTTTTTAAAATTCAATATTATATTCCTGATCTGATACTTTCCATATTCTATTGAATCATTCACTTTTCCTGTTTTATCTTCCAGCATATTAGATTCTTCAAGACCAAATTTATGTTTACTTGATATCTCCAGTTTTCTTCCATTTTCAAGTGCATAGGACCTCAACAGTACGCTCTTTCCATTCTCGGTCTCTTTTATGTTCTCAATTATTATATCATTATCTCTTACTTTTAGTAACTGATCATTATATTTCATATTGGTTTCGCCTGCATGATCAATGACTATGGGTGGATGGAAAACAAAGTTCAGTTCTCTGTAAACCTTTTTGTAGTCCTTCTCAGGAAGAATGAAAAATGTAACTTCTGTCTCTTTATCATCTGAAAATGGATTCGGGTAAAGTGGTGCTTTCAGCAGACTTATGCCCAGTGTATCATTTACGAAACTGTAACCATGTAGCTCCCTTGCTACGATAGAAAAACCCTTTGATTGATCAGACCAGTTGACAAATCTTAGGGCAGGGAACTCAAACTTTGCCTTATTTTTATCATCAGAGAAATCTCTTTCAACCATTCCAAAGGGAATTTCACACTTCAGTGTTTTGCTTTTAATTTTTGAATTTATGAAGAATTTTACCAGTTTTTCTCTGTTCCTTAGGTTTATTCTATTTCTTACCTCAATAAAACTATTGTTAGGGTTCATTATGAACCTCTGCTCAATAATTGAATCATCCTCATAATATATTTTTACAGATACTATTGTGTTAACGCCATCCTGCTTGAAATCCATACTCTTTGTCTTTTCGCTTAATAAATTTCCTGGGTTTAGAGTATCAAGATCTATATTCCAGGCATCAAATCTACCTGGCACATCCTCCAGCACTGCCAGATGACCACTAAAAATGATTCCTCCATCTCTTTCCACTGTTATATTACAGTTATCATCAACAATGAAGCTGTAATATTTTCCCTTTATGAAAACAGAATTCTTATCATTCTTAATTTCGAAGTCATTCTGGGAATTACTATTTACACTCAATGGCTTATCATTCAAATTTAGAGTAAAACTTGGAACTGATAAACTGATGTTTTGGCTTGATTCTTCCTTTCCAGATTTTTCTGATATGTAAATTGTGTTTCTTCTTAGGTCTATGGTAGAATTAATGTTATACTGACTTGTGTTAACAATCATGTTTCCAAATGGAATTTTCATCTCTTTACAGTAGGCCTTTAAGTTCTCATTGATAAATGATTCCGTATTTCTTATGGCCCTATCCAGATCAGAAAAAGCCTCATCGTATGCATAATAATTAGCAGAACCAGGTAAAACATCATGAAATTGGGCAGTGAGTAATGTCTCCCATTCCTCTGATAGATCGTTGTGTTGATGGCTTATATTATGAGAGTTTAGAACTGATTTTATAAAATCGCAGGCAGTAAGTCTGTCTTCCAGTAATGCTACTCTTCTCTTTATTCCGTAATTTGTAGTATAAACGCCCCTATGGGTTTCAACATAAAGCTCACCACTTACCTCAGGTGCATTTTTGGAATTATTCATAACATCTTTCAGAAACTCTTCCTGCTTCAATTCTGGTTTAGCATTTTTGGCTACCTCGGGAAGGAAATCAAGTAGTTCCAGCATCTCGGAATTTGGTCCACCTCCACCATCTCCATATCCGAACTGATATACATATGGATCATCAAAATTATTTACATTGCTTAAAACCCTGTTGATCTCATCAAATTGAATATTACCGTTATAGGTTGAGTTTACAAGAATAGTTGGTATGACTGTACCATCTATTCCACACCAATTATAGAAAGTATGAGGGAAAACATTTGTGTCGTTCCATCTCAGTTTATGAGTAATGAAACTTTCAATCCCGGATTGTCTCATAATTTGTGGCAACTGGCCACTGAAACCAAATGTATCTGGAAGCCATCCTATTTTTGCTTCAGAGTTAAAATTTGCTTTGAAGTAGTTTTGACCAAAAAGGAATTGTCTTGCAAGTGATTCACCTATAAGCAGATTCGTATCAGATTCTACCCACATACCTCCAACAGGCAACCATTTTCCCTCCCCTGCTAACTCCTTTATCCTGTTGAAAAGCTTAGAGTTTTTTTCTTTTGCCCATTTATAGAAAAGTGCTGAGCTTTGTGCAAAAACGAACTTATATCCATCATCAAACAGTCTTGTTACATTCAAAAAGGATCTTTCAGTTTTCTTTTTTGTCTCACTGTATGGCCAGAGCCAAGCAGCGTCTATGTGACAGTGACCCATTGGGTAGATATTATGTTTTATCTTAATTCCACTATTATGAATTATTTCTTCTAATGGACTAATACTAAAATTTCCGTAAGGTAGGTCAACAAGTTTTCCATCATTTACCGGCACAGAATAAAAGTCTACTAGTTCTTCATAACTTCCTTCGTTTTTGTGATCTATAATATCTGAAACGGATAACTGCATTATATTTGGTGTGGCTTTTACCTTATAAAGAGATTCTAAAAACCCTGATATCAAAGTTTCATCATCTCTTGCCAGAGCACTTTTAATTATAGATTCAATCTTCAATGCAGCAGAAAATTTCTTCCAATCCACAGTTGCAAAGATTATTCTGTTAATTCTGAAACTCCACATATTACTGCCAAATAGTGAAGTTGAAGTTGCAACGATTTCAATGCTTTTTGGAGCTTTATCAAATGAAATATACCTGTGGCCAGGATCTATAGTCTGGATCTTATTGCCATCAAATTTTGCTATTCCTATCCCACTCATGTCAAAAGCAATGAGATATTTTTGACCATCTTTTAATGGTTGAAACTCTGGCTCTAATTTGATTATTACTTCTTCATCTGGAGTGCTCTTTTTAGAAAATGGTAACATCTGATTTTCACCATTTATTTTTATCTGGTTGATCAAAATAACATAATTGAAACACATTGCAATAATATCCTGAACCCTTCGTAATGCCTTTCTCTTAATGTCAGGTTTCATATTTCAAAAGTTTGCCTCTATATATAGACTTTCTGAGAATATTCAATTTGTTGTACAATTAAATATCTGATCTTAATAGTTAAGCAAAAAGAGAATTAGAACGGATAAAGTCATCAACTCTTAAATTCCAATTAAAAACAGTGCAAAGTAGTTGTTATTATCTTTCCAAATTTTTCTTACTTTCAGATGATTTCTAACTGCAAGACTTGTAAACTCATCAATGTCATATTTATATGAATTCTCTGTATGTATTCGCTCATCCTTTTTCAGTAATATCTTGTTCCCATCCAGATCAAGAATTATATCTCTTCCCGCTTCAATGTGCATTTCTATTCTTCCTTTCTTTTCATTGTAAAAAGCTACATGTTTGAAATCAGACTTATCAAGGTTTAATCCAAATTCCCTGCTAATACGATCTATTAAATTTAAATTAAATTCCACAGTTATAGATTCGCTATCATTATATGCCTTCTCAAGAACCTGTTTATCCTTTTTGAGATCAACTCCTACTAATACCCCATCTTCAGGACCCAACATTTCAGTGCAAGTTTGAAGGAACCTTGAGGTAGTTTCAGGTTCGAAATTACCTATGCTTGATCCGAGAAAAATTGCAATAATATTTCCTTCCAGATCAAGAAAAGGTATTTTGAAAGGCTTGGTGTAATCAACGCACATGGGAACTACATTCAGTGATGGATACATTGCTGCAATATTGTGTGATGAATACTGAAGAGCTGAAATGGATATGTCCATTGGAACATATGCCTTTATCTGTTTACAATGATTCAATATGATCTGGGTCTTCTTCGATCCTCCACTTCCGTATTCAAAGAGGGCACTTCCTTCCTTAAAGTATGTACATATTTCTCCAATGTTATCCTCAAGAATTTTTCTTTCTGTTCTTGTTGGGTAATATTCCTTAGTTTCAGTTATTTTTTCGAATAGCATTGAGCCCTTTTCATCATAGAAGAATTTTGGATTTATTTCCTTTGGATTCTTTTTTAACCCTTCTATTATCTCTTTCTTAAATTCTCCTGTTTCAGGTTTCATGTCTATTATTTTTATTTCACTCACTCAACATCACCTGCAAGCCTCAATCCACTGAACATCCATCTTTTTTCCGGAGTAAAGAAGTTTCTGTATGTGTGTCTTATGTGTTCTCTTGGTGTTACACACGAACCGCCTCTAAGTACCATCTGCCCAGACATAAATTTGTGATTATATTCTCCAATAGAGCCCTCAAGTGGTTTGCTTCTTGGATAGGGTAAATAGGCACTTCTTGTCCATTCCCAAAGGTCTCCTATTGCCTGTGTTACTGAGTTTGAATATGGTGGCAGCGGTTTGAAGAAATTGTTTTCCATGAAATTTTCATTTTTTGTTATTGGCTCATTCATGAAGGCAACCTCCCACTCCTCTTCTGTAGGTAGTCTTTTGCCAGCCCATGTGGCATACGCGTCTGCCTCATAATAGCTTAAATGCGACACTGGATCATCAGGATTTAGTTTTCCCTTTCCATCTAGGTTGAATTGACTATAGAAATCTCCTTCTTTTATCCAGTACAGTGGGGATCTTATATTTTCTCTATTTATCCATGACCATCCTTCTGATAGCCACAGTTTAGGATTTTCATAACCACCATCTCTCATAAACTCCAGGTATTCCTTGTTAGTCACAAGCCGATCTCCTATCTCAAAATCTTCTAAGTACACTTTGTGTCTTGGATATTCATTATCAAACTTAAATTCATTTCCTGAATTCCCAATTTCATATTCTCCGCCCTTAATCCTTTTGTATTTTAGGGGTCTCGAACTGTATTTGGGGAGCTTACTTATTTTTGTATAAACAGGCAAAATAGGGTTATTGAAGAAATTGAATTTTATGTCCATCAGCATAAGCTCCTGATGTTGTTGCTCATGGTTTATTCCCAGTTCTATAAGAGAATGAATATCTGGATTTTCGATAATGGATTCATTTCTGAGAATATTATCATCTATGTATTTCCTGTATTCTAGTATTTCATCAACCCCAGGCCTTGACTGTGTCCCTCTTAAATTTTTTGGAAAGAAATTTCCCACTGTTTCATAATAGGAATTAAAAAGATAGTCATACTTTTCATTAAATTTTTTATAACCCTTGACAAATGTTGAAAGTATGAATTTTTCAAAGAACCAGGTCGTGTGTGCCAGATGCCATCTAACAGGACTGGCATCGTTTCCTACCTGAACAATCATATCTTCCACTGTTAATGGTTCTGTTAGCGAAACTGTTTTGTTTCTAACAGCAATGAATTTGTCCACTAATTTCATTTGATATTCAGTCATATTTACTAATCATTAACATTATTTTAATAGTTATGCAGTAGAACCAGATGCATTAGAGAGAAAATTTTTATTATGCTTACTGGTTACGCATCTCTGATTAAGATCGCATTATATCGAATTGAAGCAATCCCACTACTAATTATCATACTTAACCAAACGATAAGAAAATATCACATATAATTTATTAAAAGATTATATTTTTCTATAAGCCTGCTGTTTAAAAAAGATTTGCCCTTAAAATTTATTATTTTAATGAATCATTTGTTATTATGGCTTTTACCTCGTTTAACATTTCTTCTCTAGGTTTTCTCCAGGAATTAAGAAGCTCTATTCTTTTTTCTTTAGCCTTTAAAATATCCACATTACTTACAGATTCAAATTCATACGGTTGGTGAAATTCAAGAGGTATATTCTTCTTTATAATTTCCCCTACAGTAACATATGCATCTTTCCACGACTTTCCTGTTTGAAAGATTGAATATGCTTCAGCAGTTGCATTAATTGAATTTTCCATCGAATCAAAAGCCCTTTTTTCGTCCAGCGTGAACTTCATCATGAAGCCATGAAAGTGATTCAGAATTTTCTCACATAAGATTATAAATTTTATAGTTTTGTCCTTTGAAATCTGGAATTCTCTATGGTATCCCGTTCCCTTATTCATTAATATTGTAGCTGTAGAAACACAGTTTCCAATGGCTTCGGAAGCATAACCCTGAACAAGTTCAAGAAAGTCTGGATTCCTTTTATTTGGCATTAACGAACTCCCTGTGGAAAAGCCATCAGGGAGCGTTATGAAGGGGTTGGTGCCTCCACTGAAATTAATAAAGTCCTGTGAAATCTTAGATAAAAAAGTCATAAGCCTCAAAAGAAATATTGATATGTCTAAATCGTCAATTCCACGATAAAAACTTCCTGACATGGGGTTCTTTGCATTGGATCTGAAACCAAGGTTTTTAGCAACCTTACTAAAATTTATTGGTGAGAGTGAACCAAACCCAGAACCATAACCCAGAGGTGAAATAAGTGTAAATTTTTTAGAAATGTCTAGAGCATAAAGAGAGATGTCCAGAAATATCCTTGACAAATAATCAAAGTATGTTGAAATCATGACCGGCATTGCCTGACGATTGTGGGTATAACCAGGCATCACTCCTTTGAAGTCCATCTTGCGCATCATCATGTTTTCAGAAAGAGTGGTTAGATCATTCGAAATTCTCAAAAGATGATCAATATAGAATGACCGTATATCAATGTGGCTTTGCTCGTTTCTTGATAGGAAAATTCTAAGGTTTTTGTATGCTTTACCTCCATTCCCCTTTATATACTCTTCCACGAATCCATGTATATCTTCAACCATAGGATCTATGGTTATTTCCTTGCCAAGTAGATGCCAAAGCCCAGATAGTATAATGTCACTTTCATCCTTAGAAATGATTGATTCTTTTCTTAATTGCAATTGATAGGCAAGTAGTGATATTACTTCATAATCGAGAAGCAGGGAATCTATCTGTACATCTTCGGCTGTCATGATATCTGAAAGATCTTCTCCTCCCTCCTCAGATGCCCCTCCATTCCATATTTTTGCCATGCTCTTACCCTTCAATTACTATTTTATCTAACTGTTTTTTCCTCACTTTACTTGTTGTAATTGTCTGGCTTCCGAACACATAAATAAACCCTGGAGCCTTGCTTTGGTCAAAGGTCTGGTTCTTACCATATGTAGACATAAACACATCATAAAGTGAATTAGAGCTTTCAACGCCCATAGGTATAACGTTTCCCTTGTATAACTTAAGTTTAACCGTTCCGTTTACAAGTAAATTTATGCTCTGCTGAAACTTTTTTATATGTTCCATTGCAGGATCAAACCAGAGTCCACTGTATACCATTTCTGCAAACTGCTGATCCATGACCCTTTTTAACTGACTTTCCCTCTTGTTCAAAACCAGAGACTCTAAATATTTATGCCCATTTATTATTGTTACAGCAGCAGGACATTCGTAGAACTCGTGGCTTTTTATGCCCACAACCCTATCCTCTATTAAGTCAATTGCCCCAACTCCGTTCTGGCCCGCTTTATAATTTAGTTCAGTAATCAGATCAGCAAGTAACATTGCTTTACCGTTTAGCTTGACAGGCAATCCATTATTGAATGTAATGGATATAACCTCCGCCTTTTCAGCAGATTTTTCGATTGGTAGAACCCATCTGTACGCATCCTCTGGAACCCCTTCATTTATTAATTCTATGTTTGAACCCTCCACTGATCTACCCCACAGGTTCTCATCTACAGAGTATTTACCTCCATATGGTATCTCTATATTTCTCATCCTGGCATATTCTATTTCTTCATCCCTGTTCATGTTCATTTCTCTCACTGGCGCTATAACTGATAGATTTTCATTTAAGGCCTTTATAGAAACTTCAAATCTTACCTGATCATTGCCTTTACCCGTTGACCCATGAACAACTGTAGTGCATTCGTTTTGTTCCGCAAATTTCACTGCTTCCATCGACATAAGAGGCCTGGCAAGGCTCGTCGATAGAGGGTATTTATCCTGATAAAGCCCATCATTCATAATTCCCTGGGCAACAAAGTCGTAGGAAAACTTTTCCGTCACATCTTCTGTAATAGTCTTTACGGCACCAAGATCCTTTGCCTTTATTGCTATTCGCTCTAGATCATTTTTTTCCTGTCCAACATCTAGGGTTAGGGTTACAACATCAAAATTAAGTTGTTCCTGTAGCCACTTTATCATGACAGAAGTGTCCAAACCACCAGAATATAATAAAAGAGCTTTCTCCTTCATAAGTGATAATTTCCCATTAGAATATTAAATTAGTTAAAAGCTATATCATTTTTTATGTTATGGTTGACCTAAAACCATAAACAATGTTAAAATATACATTATTAATGTCGATTCAATGAAGAAAGATACAAAAGAGAAGGTTACCGTTGAAAGTAGAATTTCCAGATTTCTCACGGAAAATCCTGATTATATGCTTTCACTAAGATCTGATGTGGTTAATGTGAGTAAACTGGCAATGCTCATACTGAAAGAAAACGCTGATCTAAATCCAATATCTGTAAGGGCAGCACTAAACAGATTTAAGCGCAAAGGAAATGGTGAAACTGGAAAAATTAAGGCAGACGATCTACTGAAGAAAAGTAAAATCTCATTGCAGGACAAGATTTGCGTGGTTACGTCAAAAACCCCTTTAACGATGAAATATATATCTGCAACGTATCTGCAGGATAATATCGTATATATAGTGGATGAAATGAAAACCAAAATACCAGAAGCGTCTCAAAATATTATAATTGAGGCAGATGTCAGCATGATTCATATACTCTCATCAAAAGAGATAGAGAGGACACATGGCTTTGTAATGCGAATAACAAACAAACTCTTTGCTAGAGGTGTCAATATTTTGCAACTAATTTCATGTTCCAATGAAACAATAATAATCCTAAATAAGAAAGACTCCACACTAGCTTACGAAATATTGACGATGGCATAAATGTATACAGCTTGAAGATGAACGCAAATTTTTATTCTACTATCCTTTTTTTTGCCTGAAACTTGAGAAACAATGGGTATATAATGACATCTGAGAGTGAGAAAATCATTCCCACTCATGCATAATAAGATATCATCGAAAGGTACGACCATCAAACTTTTTCATGACTATTGAAAATGAAATCCTGCACTACTGTCATATAAAAACTATTTTGCAGTCATTTAATACAGTCTTGTCACACTATATACTTCATATCTGGAACACATCTGTAATACAGTAATAATCAAATTATCAACGTTTGTCCAAATAGAAGGTTTTAAAATTTACAACTTTAAAATATTGTCGACGGCAGGGTGAAATAAATCTCTTTTTAGCAAAATCATTCAATTAATCGATTCGTTTACCATGCAACGCTATCTAATTATGTTTGAGCGATTTATAGATACATGTCCATTATGTTCCTTTTTTTAAATTGGATCTAGTATTTTAGTTCTCTTTCCAGTGATATCAAAGCTTCTGAAACAATTTCAGCACTTTTCTCCACGTCCTCCAGTCTTATGAATTCATTATTAGTATGTGAAAGCTGGGTGTTTCCTGGACCATAAGTTATAGCAGGAATATTCCATGAATTTCCGAGAACGTTCATATCGCCACTCCCGCTTTTGAACACAAGCCTGGCATTGGTCCCAGTCTTCTGACCTATTGCGAAACGAAATGCCTTGGCCAGTGGGCTTTTCGTGTTTGATACATAAGGCTTTACCTCGCTAATTATTCTTATTTTCACCTGAACTGGGAGATTCAATGATTCGCATATTCCTAACACTTCTTTCAGGATGTCATTTTTATCTACTGGCATGGGAAATCTAATATCAAGTGTTATTGTCGTTTTTGAGGGGATAACATTGTCTGATCTGCCTCCATGAATACCAGTCATTGCGACAGATACTTCATAAAACCCCGTTCTTCTGGAATAATGATCCCTAATTTTAGACCATGCCGTCATGGCGGCATCCACAGAGCCGCCTCCGATCCAGGGAGCACTGGCATGAAAAGGTTCCGTTTCGAACATAACATCTAATAATAATCTTCCCCGGTAACCAACAGTAATGCCGTCAACATTACCAGGCTCACCGAATATTGCATAATCGCTCTTCGGTTGTGTCCGTGCAACCTCAAGTATGCCCTTTCCCATGCCTTCTTCTCCAGTTGCAGCTATTACGGTCAATGTTCCCTTGAACCCTGCCTCCTTAGCGATTATTGCACCATAGAGAAGTGAAACCAGTGATGACTTTGCATCCACTGACCCCCTACCATACAAAACTCCATTCTTAACCATGACCGGGAGTTTTCCTGGAACAGTATCTATATGACCACATAGAGTTATGGATAATCCCTCTCCGGCAAATATACCGAGTCCATTTCCTGCTCTATCTGTTATAACATTTGTTGCCCCTAATTTCTTAAGATACGAATTGAATATCGAGATAGCCTGTTTTTCTTTTCCAGTGGGTGAGTAGGTTTTAACGAGATGAATTAGAGTATTATCTATATCCTTAATCATTTCGAAACCTCAAGAAGATAGTCCAATATATCCCCAGGTATATCGATCTGAGTAGTGCTTGCTATTGTCTTGAACTCACTGGTACTATTAACCTCATGAACAAGGTAACCCCGTTCTGATTCCATTATGTCCACTCCTAGTATTCCATTTCCAACGCTTCTCGCAGCTTTTAGCGATATTTTCTCTAGCTCTGTAGTAATTTCACATTTCTCTGCACGTCCACCTATGGCGGCATTAGTTCTCCAGTCCCCTTCTGGCTGATATCTATACATTCCACACACAACTCGATCACCTATGACAAATATTCTTATGTCTCTTGGAGGTCTCTTAACATATTCCTGTAAATAGAATATTGAATACAAAGGATACATATATTCTCTGTCCTCTAGAAGAGCCATCGCCGATTCCGGGTTATTCATGAGCGCAATCATTCTGCCCCAACTTCCTATTACTGGTTTAAGAACTGCTCTTCCCTGAAATTTTTCCGAAAACTGTTTCATTGCAGTTTCGTAACTGGTGGAAACTGATGTTAAGGGTGATGGGACTCCGTTTGAAATAAGGGCGAGGGAGGTCAACATCTTATTTCCAGCGTTAATTATCGTCTTAAGATCATTTAGAACACTTTGTTTCTTATACTCAAGAAAGGCTGTCGAATGAAGTCCGCGATAATACGATGTGCATCGTTGCAGCGTTATGTTTCCATAATAATCGGGTAAAGGCTTATCGAAGTCCATATCAATGTCCTTAACATTTAACATTTTCAATTCTATTCCTTTCCTGTTAGCGGCCCTAAAAATAGCCTTTTCCTCCCACCTGACGG
>JAKBQK010000106.1 GCA_021835265.1 Thermoplasmata archaeon | reverse complement strand
GCTGAAACATATTAAAAACAGAAAAATTTGTGCTATATGCATTCAGGTTTGACGATTTTGAAATGAGCGACGGGAAAGTGATTTCATATATCGAATAACCGGTAAGATAAACAAGGAAGGCAAGAAATGATTCGAAGTATCCTGGAAGCGATAGATCGAAAATAAACAGCAGTGGAATCGATAACAACAGAAGCAACAGACCGAGTGTGGCTATTGGTCGCAAATGACCTCGATCCGCGATTCCAGCAGCAAATATTGCTATCAAGCCTCCAAGCAGTACAGGAAAGAAGATTACCTCCGGATATGATATATGAATCAGGAAAGAATTATGGTAAACTGGAAGGAAAAAGAAGAATTCCATCATTGTCAGCGAAACAATAAAGCCTGCCAAACCTAGCAACAGATTACGCGCAGGTACCCTGATCCTGAAAATTTCCTGACGTTCACTCTTTTCATCAATGTTCGATATGAGGAAAATTGCAAATATTCCCAAAACAGATGCTATCAAAAATATTGAAGATATGCCTATGAAACCTGCTAAAAGAGGGCCTAGAAGAATGCCCAGAAGGAATGACAGACCGACCGGGATACCAATGATTGCCATAGCGGTGCTTCTCTTCTCCTGTGGAACATTTGCCTGAACCAATGATGTCCCAACGGATGATATTGCACCTGACCCGGAAACCAGCCGACCGAATATAAGAATGTAGATGTTCACTGGATGAGCACAAATCAGGTTTCCTATTACAAAAAAAATTAACCCTATAACGATTGTTTTCTTTCTTCCAATCCTGTCTGCTAATATTCCAAATGGTATCTGGAATATTGCCATGGTAAGCGCATATGAACCAAATGCCAGTCCAATCAGTAAACCAGAGTTAGTGAATTCTTCTCCATATAATGTAAAGACTGGTAGAATCATAAATATACCCATCAACCTCAAGGATTCAATGAAAGCGACAGTTATCGTAAGCTTTCGATCAACAGGTGAGAAGCCTCTGAACATCTGTTTCCATAATGCAGCGTGATATTTTCAAATTATCCATGTGTTGTATGCTGATAGGGGTGAAATATCCGTAAAAATATTAAATAGAGCAATCATCAAAATGGAGAAATGTGCCGATGCAAATGCAATTACTCACGAATTAACATCGAATTCATTCCTCATAAATATTAGAATTTAGAAATTATATTGACTGCATGTATGTGGATCTGAACTCGAATGGCGACATTACTCTTTCGTTAAGGAATATAAAATCTTTCTTATTGTTTGTGACGACAATCCAAGGTGATATATAGGCATGCGATGCGATGGCATAGTCCCTAAACAATTTAGAAAAATCTCCCATATCCATTGCAAACTGAGCCGTTGTTAGCCCATGCCTCTTGGAATAATCTTCAATTTCTATTCCTCCAATGCGCAATATATTATCGAAGTAATTGCTAGTTTTTCCCTTCTCATTTAGAAGATAAAATTGCATTTCTGCATATGTTATAGTGGATATTACTTTTCGACTGTGGTAGGAGGATAATCTTTTGATAAAATCCTTGTCCCTAAATGAACAGGTATCAATTACAATTGGCGGGGGAAACAAAAGAGACCCTCTTATGTATCCGAATTTTTATTTAGGCCAATTTTCCTTGACAAAAAATCATCTAAACCATCAGTTATCTCCTCGAAATTCGTCATTAATTCCTCCCACTCTTGTACTCTTTTCGTTTCCTCTTGGACATGATCGACTAAAAGTTCATCTTTTGATATTTCTTGGAACTTTTCAGACAGGCGTTTTACGTGGTCATCAAAATTCCGAAAGAAACGAGAAGTTTCAGGTTCAAGTTGTGATCTCCAGTAGCTAATCGTAGTCTCTTCTATATTTTCATGGGCGAGAGGGTGTAACCTCAGGAAATAACAAAACCAGTACCAGAACTCTTCTGAAATTTCATTTGCTATCAATAAATCTTCCTTTGAGCCAGATAAGGGATAAGCAATCAGGCTCAGGAAAGTAGGAATGAAACTCTTTACCGGATGAAATAGCCTGTCGCTTGGGAAACTAGAAAATGCACTTTTATATACATCTATCAAAATTTCATTACTAGCATAGTTTTTTTCACCTTTTTCAGGCCTTGTTCTGTCGAACAAAATGTCCCTTGAACTCTTAAAGGCTCTTTGAAATTCAAAAGGAGCTCCATCATAATGATCAGCTAATAATTCTTCATACCAATTACCGCTATTTACTGAATACTTTTGTAGAAACTCTCTTATAAGTTCTTCGACGTCACTTTTAGTGCTATCATTGGTTAGTGGTGGCCCACCTTCCCAGCCTACTTTAGTATAACCTGCCTCCTCGTGTGTCCATGTCAGTTCACCAGGCATATAGTATCTAACAACCTCGTCTCCCCATCTGTACCAAGAGTGTGGAAGTTTAATATCCTCCTTTCTCTTTTTCATCTCAGTGTTTACAAACGACATTGCCTTGTTAAAATATAATCCACTGGGGGATGATCGGTTTTGACTTTGGTAACTTTTAATTAGAAAATACGATGCATAAGCAAATCCAGGGTCACTCAATTTTCCAAACTGCGCTTGCATCTAACACCTCTTTCTTCAAACACCTATATAACTTGAGTATGTTAAGCTATCTCTATAATCTTTATATCCAAACGCAGATATTAATTTTTTCTCAAAGTTAAGACCACTCAAGTAATTTCAAATAATTCTGGACGCTGATTATTTCATAAAATAGAATTTTGAAGCTGTCTAATTGAATTTACAATCATAAAGTAATTATTGTGTGGCAGTCACATCAAGTTCTACAAGTACTTCATGGCTGGTAAAATTTGTTACAATTGTGGTTCTAACTGGTGGATCCTTACCAAAATGTTTTCCGAAAAGATCATTCATTTCCTGAAAGAATTCGGGTTTCGCAAGGAAAACTGAAACCTTTAGCACCTTATCTAAAGATGATCCAGATGCTTCCAGTATCTTACTGATTTTTTCCATTGCATTGATGAACTGTTCTCTGAAGGTCAACTGCTTTCCTGGCATATTACCGGTCTGTCCAGATAGATAAACAACCCCATTATTTACAAC
>JAKBQK010000004.1 GCA_021835265.1 Thermoplasmata archaeon | reverse complement strand
TCTGGTTTCGCAGCAGAACGATATACTGAGGCTAAATTATCAGAAATTGCATTAGAACTTTTAAAAGATATTGAAAAAGATACGGTAATCTGGGAAAGTACGTATAATGATAAAGAGAAGGAGCCGTTATTCCTTTCTGGGCCATTTCCTAATTTATTGGCTAATGGAGCAAACGGCATTGCAGTCGGCTGGACAACAAATATCCCTCCCCATAATTTGAATGAGCTTATTGATGCTGCACTTATGCTTTTAAGTAACCCAGAAAGTACAGTCATGGATTTGATGTATCATGTCAAAGGTCCTGACTTCCCTACTGGTGGTTTACTCATGAAAGATGGGTTGTTGGATATGTATAGAACCGGAAAAGGAACTTTTACTCTCAGGGGAAAAACGCATTTTGAGACAAATACTCATAATAAAAATCTTATTATTGTTGATGAATTTCCATATCAGGTGAGTAGAGATAAATTTATTGAAAACGTTGCGCAGTTAGTCAATGAACATAAAATAGATGGAATTAGTGATATTATTGATGAATCTGATAGTAAAGATATGGTTAGAGTAGTAATAACCCTAAAAGACAGTGTGGAATCAAATATAATTTTGCATAATCTTTACCAAAAAACTTCTCTGCAAAACACTTATTCAGTCTTGATGTTAACGGTTGTAGAAGGAAGACCTCAAATTATATCTCTGAAAGAATATTTAGGATGGTATCTGTTAGATCGTAAAAGGATTGTTCTAAAGCGTACAGAATATGAATTAAGAAAAAGAGAAGATCGTATTCATTTGCTAGAAGGATTTATGAAAATTATTCCAGAAATTAATACTGTTGTGGATATTATTAAAGAAAATAGTACTGAAGATTCTGGTGTTCAAGCTCTTATAGAATATTTTCAAATTAGCGAAATACAAGCCAGGGCTGTTATGAATTTTCGTTTAGGTAGACTTACCAGATTAGAGCTTGGTAAGACCGAGCAGGAATATATTTCTTTGATGAAAGAAAGGGATGAATTTTTGCAAATAATACAATCGACAGAGGTTTTAAACCAAACTATACGACAGGAATTACAAGAATTAAAATATAATTGCGGAGATTCCAGGAAAACCACCATATGTGATGAAATCCAGGAAATAGAAATGGAACAGTTGCTTGAGGATAAAAAAGTTTTGCTTAGTTTAACGAATAGAGGTTATATAAAAAGCGTAGATTTGAATGAATATACTACACAATTAAAGGGAGGTATTGGAATCTCGGGAGTTCATTTAATAGATGAAGATGATTTTCTACGTGAAGCTCAATTAGTAGACTTACGTTCTCAAATTTATTTTTTCAGTACTTTGGGAAAAATGTATGTTCTTCCTGCCTGGAAAATACCACAATCCAGTCGTACCGCCAAAGGTGATGCTATAATCAATTTGCTTCATTTACATAATAACGAAAAAATCACTACTTTTGTTCAGTCCAACCCAGAGGATGAATATATTATTATTTTAACAAAGAATGGTTTCCTGAAAAAAATTCCCCAAAAAGAAGAATTGCGTAACGATGGACTTAAGATTATCAGTTTGCAGGAAGGAGATACTATTTTAAATGTTTTATCAACAAAAGAGGATGACAATATAGTTGTCATTGGAACAGCAAGAGGAAAGATATTAAAACTTTTTGCTGATGATATACCAGTTAGAACTCGCGAATCAAAGGGTAGTAAAGGTCTTAATCTAGAAAATGATTATGTTGTATCTATGAAACTATTCCGAAACGAAGAAGCTTATATAGGATTTTTTACCAAACAGGGGTATATGAAAATTAGTTTATTACGGAATTATAGTTTTAAGAAGAGAAAAGGAAGTCCTGTCAAAGCATTAACTTTGCATAATGTGAAAGATGAATTAAGTGATATCATTCCTATTTATGATTTTAATAAGGAAATGTTAATTTGTTCGCAACGAGGACAAATTATTCAATTATCATTAGAAGAGTTTTCCTTACGTGGTAAGAGAGCAAAGGGAAGTACCATTATGAAGATTAAAGAAAATGATGAAGGTTCTTTAATTATTGGCTTGGTTCCTTACAGTTTACAATCTATAGCTGTTGTAGGGGATAGTAATCTAGATGATATATAGGTAAAATTAAACTATGCAAAATAATACAAAAAAAATCCTTCAAGAGCTTCAAGATACGGAAGTGGGCAGAGTCAAGGATTCAAATTTAAGTAGGGAAATGGAAACAGCGTATTTGGAATATGCAATGTCTGTTATTTCTTCTCGAGCATTGCCGGATGTTAGAGATGGTCTCAAGCCGGTTCAAAGACGTATTTTATATGTCATGAATGAAGAAAAATTATATCCAAGCAATAGATTTGTTAAGGTTAATTCTGTAGTTGGCACAGTTATGGGTAAATATCACCCGCATGGAGATTCCAGTATTTATGAAGCCTTGGTACGTTTGGCTCAGAATTGGGTAATGCGTCATCCTCTAGTGTGGCCACAGGGTAATTTTGGCGCTATAGATGGCAGTTCTCCTGCTGCTAGTCGTTATATAGAATGCAAGATGATGCCTATTACAATGGAAATATTGTCTGATATAGATAAAGATACTGTTGAGTTTTCTGCAAACTATGATGGCGAATTAAAAGAACCAACGGTTCTTCCAACGTCAGTTCCATTATTGTTACTGGAGGGAGCAAATGGTATCGCTGTTGGTATGACTACCAACATACCATCACATAATCTGCGCGAATTATGTGATGCCTTAATTCTTTTGTTGCAACACCCTAATGTCAGTCATTCTGATATTCTGCGTATAATTAAAGGTCCAGATTTCTCTACAGGAGGAATTATTTTTGCACCTAATCTTACGGATATCTATAATCGCGGAAGAGGTAAAATAACCGTACGTGCAAAAGTTACCTTAGAAGAAAGTGCTAAAGGAAGAGAGCAAATTGTTATCCATGAAATTCCGTACGGAACCAATACTACAAACATCATATCTAAAATTGTGGAACAAGCCACTGAAGGAAAAATTGAAGGCATTGTGAATGTCCAAGATGAAACGGATAAGGATACTGATTTGCTCTCTTCCTTTAGCACTTTCT
>JAKBQK010000309.1 GCA_021835265.1 Thermoplasmata archaeon | reverse complement strand
TCTGACCAATGTTGAGTTAAGTTCACTGAGTTTTTTTATTTTTGATCTGATTGAAAAGTTCAATGGACCTTTGATTTAATAATATGCACAGAGGTAATTGAGCATATTTTTGCTAATTACGATACATTATTTTAGAATCTTGCAAAACTAATTAACCCTGGCGACTTTTTAATTGTATCGGTGCCAAATGCTGTTTCATTTGTTAGAAGAAAAACTGTTTTACTTGGAAAGAATAACACTGCTCAAAAAAACTATCATAAAGGGACCTTTTGGTGAACATGGCCACGTAAGAGAATATGCGATGTATGAAGTTGAATTTTTTCTTGAACCATATTTTGAAGTGGTTTTAACTGCAGGAATCAATAATTTTTCCACTACACAGATGCTTCCTCTAATTAGAATTCTACCCACTTCGTTGTGTGATGACTTACTATTTATTGCCAGAAGGAAAAAAGAACAAGATACTAATGTTTTATCATAAATAGAATTCTATATTTACGCGGAACTACCTCATAGAACCTTATTTAAAGAATTGTCGCATATTGATCAATGACATCTAAAATAACATGGAATTATGGTTTTTTCTAAGAATTGTTGAAACAAGGCGATGGTCTCCAAGCTGCCAAGTTACATTACAAGCCTAAATTTCAGAGGTTTTATTTCGATCCCTTCGGATCCTTACCCATGCGTAATGGAATATTGTAGGAGAATTCATTCAAAGTAAATTTGAAAGATTACAGACAACACAAAAATTTTAAATGAGAACTATATCTATGAATTGACTGAAATGGATGATATAGAGCCGAAGGACTACTTAAGCCACAATTCAAAGTTAGAGATTGCGAGGATAGTGTCAAAGGAAAGCGTTACTAGGTTTAGGAATCCAGCAGTTGTCTGGAGTGCTGGAAAGGATAGTACTGTAATGCTTCACATATGCAAAGAAATTTGCGATAATATCGGGAAAAAGTTGCCACCGGCAATTTTTATTGACCATGGAGAACACTATGAGGAAACAATTGACATGATCAGTAAAATTTCTGACCAATGGAAGTTTAAAGTTCTTACTGCAAGAAATGATGATTTTCTTAAAAACGTTGTTGATGGTTACGTAAACGTAGAAGCCCTAAATGATAAAAATAAGGCTGAGATAAAAAGACTTGGTTTTTCAGGAAATAGGATTCCATACTCGTTGGAAACGGAAGTAGGAAATCATCTTCTTAAGACTGTCCCTATGAATGATGTTATAAGGGTATACAGGTTCGACGCCCTTCTTGTAGGTGTAAGGAGAGATGAAAATAAAGCCAGATCGTCCGAAAGATTCATCAGCATTCGAGAAGAGCCTGCACATTATAGAATTCATCCCGTTTTGACATTTTCTGAAAAAGATATCTGGGAATATACTTTCTCTAACAAAATCCCTTATCATCCCCTATATGAAAAAGGATATAGATCAATAGATGGTAAAAACGATTCAAAGAAAACATCCGACTTACCTGCATGGGAACAGGATTTAGATACCACTGCTGAACGGGCAGGTAGAGCTCAGGACAAAGAAAACATGATGGAAAGACTTAGGAAACTTGGATACATGTAATCACTCATGCCAAATACAAACAATATTGTACTGATTGTACTTGATACTATGCGAAAGGATGCCATTTCCCCATATAATAAAAGATTGAACACGCCAAATATTGAACAACTTTCAAAGGAATCAATGGTCTTTACAAATAATATTACATCAGCACCATGGACAGTGCCTTCACACGCTTCTATGTTCACAGGAAAATATCCAATGGAACATCACATACATTTTAAGAATGAGAACAGGGATTTCTCTTCGACATCTAGGCTTATGAACAATTATCCTGGCGTGACTATAGCTGAGGTTTTGAAAAAACAAGGATATACTACATATGGAATGTCCGCTAATATGGGAATAATTCCTGGAAGCGGATTTGACCGTGGTTTTGACGCTTTTACCTTTTTTGATCCAATGGGGAATTTTACATTGAACAATAATTGGAGTCTGTTGCTAAGCAAGTTCAGCGAAAGATTTGGCGAAACACACGGAGAGATATTGAAAAATCTTATAATGAACGGAAATCCTAAGGAATCATTCTCATATGTAAGCAATTACCTAAAAATGCGTAAAGAGGTAGAACAATCTCATAAAAATTATAATTTTCCTTTAAACAAATCTGGAAAAACCATTATCGACACCTTACACCGAACTTCGTTTTCTCAACCATTCTTTCTTTTTATAAATTTCATGGAATTTCACGAACCCTATGTTAAAAATTTTAACCCTCAAAAGGAGCAAGAATATTCTTTGGGCATTTTTACTCCCACAAAAAGAACGATAAACGAAGTTCGAAATTCGTATTATTTGGAATCAAAGAACGTTGACTGGGAAATTGGTGAGGTAATTAGGTTTCTTAAGAAGAGTGGTATATTTGAAGAAACGACATTAATGATCACCTCAGATCATGGACAGTCCTTATTTGAAAATGGCTTTTATGGCCACTCAACATATCTGTATAATGAACTCATTAATGTACCATTGATACTAAAAAGAGCTACTTCCAATCCCAAGTGTCAAATAGTTAATCAATTATTTAGCAATATAGGGTTATTTGATTTAATAAAGTCCATAGCTTGCGATGGCGAGATTATTGCTCCTGACTTCCCTTTCATAATTTCTGAAGCTGACGGTTCAGGGAAGGTTCCTAAGTCACTAATAGTAAAAAATAAAGAGGCATCACAGAGACTAAGTAACATGAATTCACAAAGAAGAGCAATTTTCAAAGACGATTTTAAACTGGTTCTAAATATGAAAAATGGAAATGTTGAGTCATTTGAAAAGAAGGAGAAACCAATAAAGAAGGAAGAATATAAAGTGGAGTTTATAGATCTTATGGAAACAATTGAACTCCTTGGAAAAGATTGAAATGATCGCTATGATTCTTCTTATACTAAAAAGTAGGGAGGGAATTGATAATGAAATTCATTATTTTTTCTCATGAGTCTCCATTACCAGTATTTGGTGGACATTAGGAATATTTAATGTCTTTTTTGCAGACTCTCAATAACTGGAA
>JAKBQK010000521.1 GCA_021835265.1 Thermoplasmata archaeon | reverse complement strand
GTCATCGATTCACTTGGATTTGAGCTCTCATATTCCGCAAATTCAGTCAATGGGTATTATGGTTACCAGGTAAATGTGACTGGGTATTAGAGTATCCAATCCTATAATGCGTGGCAATCTTATCCTCACTTCTTATAATTCCGCCATAGATTCTCCGAGTTTCTGGATTGCCCTTTCTTCCATGTCATTTGCCATTCTTTTTGCTTCGTTCAGGTCGCTTGTTTTCAAGGTCTTCTTGGACATCCTTATTGTGTACTTGATATATCCGTCTAAGAATTCCAGGTCAAAGTTATTCATACTTTGATTCCCCTTCCTTTTCAATGTTTCCACAGGCTTGGCATTCATGTATTTTGTGTTGCATGAGTTTTGTTGCGCTGAATTATTATGTTTCCGCATTCTTCCATTTGTATATTTCAGATTATTTCTGTCATACATAAATCCGCTTATTCAGCGTGTTTCTAAAATGTTTCTATAAAGGAAAAAATGAGTAAATGAGAGGAAATACTATGTCTGTAAATAAGAATGTCCAAAAGATACTGGTTAAATTATACAACATGCAAAACGTAATGATACACAATTTAATAGAGAAATCAGATCATTACTTCTTATTGGTAGAAAAGGATGGACTTATATCTGACAGAGCTCAAAGGCTTTTAAATGGGCTTTATACTAAGAAAAAAGAAGTGGTTAAGACGTCACTTTTAACTCTAGTTTCAAATACATATTCTCTGGACAGATATTTGAAAGAGCTTTCTGAGAAGGGATTAATAAATATCCGGGAAGAAAAGATAGTCAGAAAAACTTTCTACATTTCATTGACGCCAAAAGGGCGCCTTGTTGCTGAACAGCTTAAAAAGGCAGAAGAAATTGTAAATATTCCGTCAGATGAAAATAAAATTAAGCGACTCAAGGAGGAGAGATCAAAAGTTTGCGTGAATGCCATACAAGCAATGAATCCAATGCAATATTCTGTAAGCACTGCGGAGTGAGACTGGGATGAAAATTGAATTAATGAATATTGAGATTAACAATGAATGCTTCAATCCAACTCTGAGAATAACAATAAGATGGGAATACACACCTGACGTAGAGGCTTTAATGAATGCGTTTGGAAACTTGATTTATGATGGGAAAATAATCGGAAAACTGGATCTTGTGAATTTTAACAGTGGAAGTTTCACAATAGATGCACAATATTCCATGAAAAATACAACAAATAGTAATACAGTTGATCTGTTTTTAGATACTTTCTCACGCTGTTCCTCCATATGCTGAGTTCCCTGGCTATTGACTTTATGCTCATTCCCTTCTCTTTCATATTACGTATCATTCTCCACACATCCAAACCGTACAACTGTGACCACTGTCACGACATGGACAGGGGTCAAAATTAAACCGACGATAGTGGTCAATTTTATTCCTGCGAAAATGCACAAAAATTAACCGGCGATTACACTATGAAGAAATAGATCTCAGAGTGGCAGAGCTGAATGAGAAGTGGTCTAAAAGAGTCATAAAGTGATATTATAAGTGCAAGGATCAGATTGCGGACATGTTCAGGGAAAGGTATCCTTAATCTTACATATAATTCTGGGCACTACGCACAAAATTAGAAAATATCATACATATGATAAATTAATCATTAAACTTGCTTGATGAGTCGTAATTGAATGAAAACTTTATTTTGAATTTTAGATTTACTTAAATCCATGGGCAGAAACTTAAGGGAGATTTTAACCTTACCAGACAAATTTTCTAAAATATTTACGGGAATATTCCTTAATGATGGCAATGAGATCGTGACTGGACACTTAAACGGTTATGTTTCATACTGGAGAACAGACACAAATGAACCGGATATACTCTTAAGAACCAACTCTCAAGTCAATTCTATAGTTCAATCTCCAGAAGGCGATCTGTTTGTGGGATGTAATGCCGGAGATCTGTATAGACTGTATGGACACAAATTCAGCCAAGTAGAGCGCATCCTCCCTCCAACAAATACTAAGTTTACTCGTATATTCAGGTTGTTTCCATTCTCAAATTCAAGTATTTTGTATACCTCAACATATGGTGAAGTGACAATGCTCTCTAAGGAAGAGGGCAACTGGACTAAGAAGAAAGCTATTCAAGGGCATAAGAATGGAGTATTTTCAATGGCTATGGGGGAAGATAATTTATTTGCCACTGGTGATTACAGAGGAAACATCTTCATTTGGAAAATAAATGGAACAGACTTTAAGTTGAAGGACTGTGTCGCAATTGATTCTTACGTAAGCGGACTCTCTTTTCTTGCTCCAGAGTTTCTTGTTGCATTGGGGTCTTCAGGCAGCATTAATATTTTTGAGGTTAGTAAGGGACAGGAGAAGTGGAGAAATTCATTCGAAACTGACCTGGCAAGTGGGAAAGGAATTTCTCTTGCCAACACTGAAGATAGAAAGTTTATCTTTGCAGCAACCCAGAGAGAAATTCTAAGAATCAGCTCTCAAACCCAGGAGGTCTACTACGCTGAAATCAAGAACCCTATAGTAATGCGTGTTAAAGGAAACGACCTTTTTGTTATAACCAAAACGGGAATGAGTAAGCTTCTCATTTCAGATTTTTCAACTAAACTTGATTCTGTTTCATATCAGTATTTCAAAATTGGCTTACTGGGAGAGACCTATAGCGGAAAGTCAACTCTATGTAAGGCCGTGGTAACTGGAAATACGGAATATCAGGGCTCAACCTTTGGTAGACATATTTGGACATGGGATGTTGCCACTGATCATGGCAAGAGGAAAATTATATTTAACGACAACGCAGGTCAGGAACAAGTAGCTAACACCATGTTGCCATTAGTTGCAGATTCTGATATTATCCTTTTCTTCTTTAAACTCACTAGTGCTGCAACATTTAGAACAGCACTTGACTTGCACAGCAGAATTCTTCCTTTAATCAGTAGCAGAACAAGAAATTTTTTGGTTGAAACCTTCACTGATGACCAAAACTCCAATATTCGTGATAGTTACATTGAATCAAAATTGAAGGAGGATCACTTCGAAGGCTTACTGAAAGTTAGTCCCATAAACATTGAAGAAGTTCAAAAAAAAAGGTTTGATT
>JAKBQK010000027.1 GCA_021835265.1 Thermoplasmata archaeon | reverse complement strand
ATCTGGAGAGTTTTAAGCACAATATTGATACAGTAACTCAATATATAAGATTGTCGCAATTCCTCCCACCCCTAAAGAGGTGGGCTTCCTTGCGACTGATTGGTGAATATTCCCCCTGTGATGAACTGATAGTTTTCGTCTGTTGTAAGATATTTTGAAATTGGTATAACTATATTTGTAAAATTCTGGTATGTCCCCAGAAGTTTTTCCTGTGGATTGGATCCGTACTGGATTGTGTGATTGCTCTTATAGCAGCTTAAGGTAACGCAGGAAATATAATTGCTCCCCGGAACTCCGGGTTCAGCAAAGTAATGAACCATTATGGCTGGTTCGCTGGGATCAGATGGTGATTGAACCAGGACAGTGAAGTATTGAGGGGCGTTAGCTTGTAAACATGAGACGCGATTAAATTTGTGTGTGCCAAAAATTGTAGAAAAAGAAAACTTGCTTACTGCAGAGTTTGTTCCCGGCGTTTGTATAGGTGGCATTGAAATGCCACTCGATAAATGGAGTTTGTAAGTAGAGCATCCGTACTCATTTGTTGTATTTCGAAATGCCCCAAAAACTTCTATCGTCAGGTTGGGCACCGGCTTGCCATATTGATTATAAACAAAAGCAGTCCATGTTAGGCAGTGACTTGGTACTGTATTTGGCTTTAAAACCACAACGCTAAAGTTTTGTTCTAAATTTTGCGTGCTTTCCTCATGTACATAAAATGAAAATAATGATGCTGAAAGAACAAAGACAAGAACTATTGCAACAATCTTTCCTGTCTTAGGAGATTCAAACATTGTAATGATAAACGAGTGTGGTTTAAAAATATTATTCACACTCAAACCGTAGGATTTGGTATTTTCCTGTCAAGTAAAACTCCATGATCGATGAAATTATTGAAAAGACTTGTTATGACATCGTAGACCTCTATTTTCTTTTCCACGATCTTTATGCTGTATATCTTTATGAGCATGTGATTCATAGGATCGAACATATAGTCTCCCACCTTTAGGTGATCAGGGTTGATGACCCACCCTTCGAACGATGAATTTACAATATAAATCGGCTGATTTGTTAATGTAACCCTTAAGAATCCATTGTTGATCGATATTGTAGCATTGTCGAAAGTGCTATTTTTGTAAAGGAGTCTTCCCAGCGACATCTTTCCAGAAGTGTAGTTGTATTCATAAACCTCTGTTCCTATCTTAATTGACTGTATTGGCCTATATCCTTTGGCCGTAAGAATCATTGAACCTTTTGCGACACATCCTCCTCCAATTGGGTCCCCATTTCCCGGTATTTTTGAGCCGTTCGGAGATGTTGTATATATATAATTATAATTATAATATCCATTCAGATACGTAGCTGTCCAAGTGTTTGTTTGTGTATTCATATCATTATTAATATTTTGAACCCCATAGTATTGCGATAAATAAGAATAATCGTATTGCCCTTCATCGTAAAAAGTTGATACAAAATTCTGAGAGTTTCCATTATTATATAACATATCTGAAAACTGAATTGACGAGAATTTAGCAATCTGCGTAAGGGCGTTGTCATAAGTTGGTGCTTCAATTATATATTCCACGTAATGAGGTGTGAAAGAATGTGCATTGTCCGTCGTTGAATATGTTATTCCGTTAGAAATGTCTTTAACAGAGAAATAAAATCCGTTGTTTTCGTGAGTAACTGATGCTTGTATCGTATTACCATTCTGTATACCGTGACTGCAAGACTGGCCCGGGTATAAGCAGGAAGCCTGAGCGTTATATATTTCGTAGAAAGCACAAGGATGGTGATTCAATTCTATCTTTTGCCATTCATATCCGGTTTGCGCTAAACAGTTTGTTCCCCCTGAACCACCTGAAATTCCTACCCATGCGCCAATTGAGGGATATGAACAGGGTACATAATAGGATGGAATTTCAAACCCTGGGGCAGTAATATTTGCGCTTGCACTTGATATACAATTTTGGGTGTACTGATTTTGATACCCATCCCAATTAAAACTACTCTGTGACTGGGACATAGAAGTACTTGTATTTGATGCTACAGACAAAGTTGTTAAATTAGCCACTCCAACAGTAAACTGAATATTCATTGGAGCACTAATTTGTTTATGGTCATATATGCCAAACCCGATTAGGTTCCTGTAACTCTGAAGATAGCTGTAGTTGTTTCTCTTTATAAGAGAACCCGAGAGTGGTTCGGCATAGATATATAATTGAACTTTTCCAGTATTCTGATCAAATGAAGTTCCAACCCGTACTTGTGACATATTGACATTCTGACTCTCAAAATAATTTGCGATCCTTGAGATATTATTTTCAGAATTTAAAAGAATAACGTCATTTTTTAACCCTGCCGAGAACGATTTATGATGATTGTGGTTAAGGGATTCGTTTACATATTGTGTTACCAATTGATTAATACCCGAAATTGAAACAGAATTTTGATTTTCCATCAATTGATATTGTTGTTCTGGAGAGACAGATAACGAAGAGGTTCCCTGGTTAAGGGAACTTTGTACTGATAAACCTATTACCAGAACCAAAAGAGATACTACTATCATTGCTAATGCTTTATTCCTTTTGCTCATCAAAACCTCAACCACTCCCCCCAATATAAATATTTCGTGATTAATATTGTCACTTCCACTGCATTGGTATTCCAAAGGCACAATTGTATTTGCAACAATAATTTTCCATGTCTATTCATTAAGATATTCGGTTTTCTGAAATCTTTTTACTCAACTAATCCCAGTAATATTTCAGAATGAATGAATAAATAGGGACCTATGTCAAAGAAATTCCATAGCATATGGTGAAAACTTTATTTATCCATAGGACTTTAATTGAGTATGTATAGATTTCCGTCAGAAGAGTGGGCAAATACGTATTTTGAAAAGCTAAATGCAAACAAGGATTACAAGGATTCAGCAAGGGATTGGGAAGGGGACATAACACTAATAATTAACGCAGATGAAACCATGAAAGAAGACGCATATCTATATCTTGATCTTTATCACGGAATTTGCAGAAAATACATATTCACAACAGATCTGAATAAAATTCCAAAATCCGAGTTTACATATGCTGGAAAATTCGGAAACTGGAAGAAACTAATCA
>JAKBQK010000326.1 GCA_021835265.1 Thermoplasmata archaeon | reverse complement strand
CTGCTGTGTTGAACAAATACTTAAACAGAATGTAGCTTGAGCTTTTCCGCCTCCTCTTGCCCGGGTATGATCCTCCATGCCCTGTAACTTGATCTATTGTCTTCCAGGAATCTCTGTATGACAGGAAAATCCTCTTCTCTCACGATGAAATTGCCATCCTCATACCTGATTGCAGGTATGGAATCCAGAATTCCTTTCACGTTGTAATGATATTTCCCGTAATTGGAAGCCGACCTGTAGCCGTAAAGCTTCCTGTATATCCTCGCCTGTTCCTTTCTCTCCATTCCATTGCGCTTGAAAGGTATCCACACATGTACAAGAATAGCTGTCTCCAACGATCTTGAATGCACAAACATGTAAATACTGTTTTGCAATTAATACTATGCATATGCATAGTATTCATGCTGAAAATGCAAAGACGAAGGTCAGAAAGAGCCGAAGATGGGGGAAACCGTACAAAGACAGGAGAGACTGGAAAGAATACAATGAAGAACTGGTAATAAGGGGAAAGATGATCTTTGATCTTGATTTCGTTCAGAAATGGGATACTGAGCTTAAGAGAATGAATTCAGGGAAGCGTGGATCGCCATATCTCTTTCCTGAATCATTCATGAAATTCATGATGATATGGAAGCAGTATCTGGATTACCGTGGTCTTGAAGGCATGGCAAGATCACTTGTTGATCTTGGCATAATACCATATTATGGCGACTACACAACAATATGGCACAGGATACATGACATGCAGCCATCCCTGGATATATCGGGACTGGAGAGCATATCTATAGGCACGGATGGCACCGGACTGAAGACAAACAATGCAGGGTCTTACAGGACAACTAAGTACGGAGATCCCGATGCCATGAGAAGAAGGCATCTCGTTGTCATAATAACCGCAGATGTCAGGACAAAGGATGTGATCGGGATAGAGGTGCACATCGAGGGCCAGGGCTTATCGGAACCCGAGAGTGCACAGAAGCATGTCAGGGAAGCTGTCATGAAAGGAATGAACGTGACAGAATTCTATGGTGACGGTGCATTCGACACCAATGATCTGTTCACGCTCATGCACCAAATCGGCGCCAAGCCGGTGATAAAGATAAGGAAGAATGCCTCCACTGATCACAACAGGGGATCGAAATACCGCAGGAAAGCAATAAGGGAATATCAGAATGATGGCTACAGGCAGTGGGCGGAGGACAATGATTATGGCATGAGATGGCCGGGAACAGAAGGAATATTCTCGGCAGTGAAGAGAAAGTTCGGTGAAAATTGTGTTAGCAGATCCCTTGAGGGTCTTGAAGCAGAGGGATACCAGAGGATCTGGGTATACAACTACCTGAATCAGAGGGCAAAGAGGGAGGTGAAATCACTAAACTGATAGCAAAGTGTGAAAATCAGAAAATAATCAACTGATCATTGGATCTAGAGGATATTTGTTCAACAGAGCACTACAATCATGTATGCTTTATAGAAGTAAATCACGGGAAATGATTCTAAAACTCCCACCAAGAATCGGTAAAAGACATAGGGACATCATGGCATGTTGTTACCTGAAATTGGATGTGAAGAAGAAAATGGGTGAAGTGCATGCATCTTTTGTTGAAATTCCAATCCATTCATCGATTCGGTCCTTTAATACAAATACAATTTATTCTATTTTCCTTACTACAATCTCCCCTTTAACCTCATAAAATCCTATATGCTCCGATTCTGAAACATTCAACTTCTCTGCTATATCTTTTGGCAGGGTTATTCTCAACGATGACCCTTTGGAAGACGTTCTTGTCACTGCGATTAGTTTGTCAGGCATTGATAGGGTAATAAGTGGAATAAGTTAAAGTTTTTAATCAACTAAAACAAATTAATGCAGAATAAATTTATTTTTATTAATAAGAAATGTTAAGTAGAGTAAACCACACCTTCAGAAATTTGTTTAAGATATCTGAGTTCGATTATTATGTTAGAAAATGATAACTCAGGTGTTTATAAATCTGAATTCTTTAGAAATTTCTTGAAATTTAGTTTCAGAAATTAACCGAACCTCTAGTTTATGTTCCTTTTACTCAATGAATATCCTGCAATTGAAGCTTGATGATAATAGGAAGCCTACAGTTTGTTTCAAATATCGATTAGTTTATTATTTATATGAAAAAACAGTTACCTAATAGGTCATATTGCAAGAAAAAACACTCAATACTCTATTTGATGAATTAAGAGAAGTTATAATGCCAATATGTGTTGATTATGGTAGATCGATAATTAAAGAAGCATTGCTTCTACCCCTTATGGAACCTTCACTTTGGAGAATAAATATGCGCTTTACCCCAATTGTAGAAAAAACCAGGGACCATATTCTATCCGACGAAAGATTTACAAAAGCCATCAATTATTTTCTCAAGATAGAATTTTTTGAAAAGTTCAAGGAAAAAACCTTGCTCTTGGACCTTTATATTTTCAAAGTTTCTCCTATAAATATTATACTAATGCTTCTAGAATACGTTATATATAATCATGAAGGGTCTCTAGTTCGTTTTAGAGAACAGATAAATACATGGAAAGAGGTTCTTAGCATTAACCAAATAGATGAGCAGAATAAAAAGAGTATTACATTCGCTATGGAACTGCTAGAAAATTTAATTTCTTCCTCATCTGCAGTTTATCTGGTTGATTCCACTCTATATGGTCTCCGTGGAAAATTTAATTCAATCCAGTTTGGAGAATATACCCTTACTACTATAGATGTTCCTCTAGCTATAGCCGACGAAGTAAAACCTGTTAACGTTAGTTTGATTAATATCCGAAAGCGCATCATCGTCAATTTAGATACTCTAATTTTTAATAGCGAGGAAGAAGCTATGCAATCGAATGTACTAACTTTTCTTTGGTATGATCCAGCACTAGAATTTGCTGAATTAGTGGGATTTTTGACAATGTTTATTCATAATGTCATTTTATCTTTACACACACCTAACGATTATGTTGGTAATTTTTTTGGCTCTCGTGGCACACATATAATAAAGATACCCTCTAATTCAGCTTCTCCAGATAGAGGCGATTATATTGGAATGGCTTACACATCGTTCCGATCTGGGATGCCCGAGTTAAGCCAGAAGGATTTAATTATGCTTAATAAATATTGGATTGATTACCTTGACGACCATGTCAAGTCAAGGGACAATGTCGGAACTGCGCTTAGGAGATTAGGTATGAGTTCAATTCACCGTTCACCTGAAGACAGGCTTATTGATCTTTTTATAGGTCTTGAAAGTTTAATAGGAATAGATTCAAAAGAACAGAGCACGAAAAAGGTTATTGGAAAAAGAATGCAAATGCTGATTAAAGAGAGGGAAGATACATACGAAACCGTTTTGCAAGCCTACGGAGTACGGAATAAACTGTTGCATTCTGGGAGAAAAGATATCAAAGACCGAGACCTAGAACGAATTAATAGTAAACTTTCTCAGCTGCTTGGAATGGGAATAATTCGTTATATTAGTCTATGTGAAAAAAACAACTTTACAAACGAATCATCTCTTGTTAAGCATTTGGATACATTATATAAGGAAACTCAGATCCAAAAAACCCATAAAACAGCTTAAATTGAGGCAAGAAATAACGTTTGTATGATAGAAGTAACTTTGCGTTCATTGGTTTATTTAATCTGCTGTAAAATTGAAAATATGCCACAAGATCTAAAAATGAGGTAAGAGCATTGATACTGGAACCAGTAGTCACACCATTTATTGCGCTTTATGTTTTTCTTCTTCGAAAGTGATGAAGATAAATATTAAGAATGAACGATTACCTTAATCATATGAAGTGTCCAATCTGTGGAAAGGAGAACCGGAATCCGCCTTTTAAGAAATGGCATTATAACGTCTATGAAGTATCACGTTATAAATGCTCTGAATGTGGGGATACTTTTAATCTGTACGAGAATGAAGAGCAAAGGTTCACAATCCCAAAAACAAGGGAATGAGCAATAATGCCTCTAGCAAAGTTTGATTCCTCATTCTGGAAGAAACAGCTTGGCAACCTGGGCTACCCTATATCGGAATCGAAGGTACCGGTACAGTTTTTGCGTGAAAGGAGAGCAATTCCTCCTGGGGTGATCTTAAAAGATGCAAAATTGCTCTATCAGGACCCACTTGGAATTGATGTAATAATCCTCGAATTTGATAAACTACCATCCAGAATGGGGGCATCCAAGATAGCGAGGTATTGGAAAGAGCATCAGGGCGGCCGACAGCTTATAATATTTACTGATGGAAATGAGAGTTACACGGTCGTTATACCAAATGCAATAGAAACTCCCGATACCAAGCTTAGAATTCTAAGTCTTTCAGAAAAGATATATCGAACCGACGAAGAAGCATTGCAATCGCTGAAATACGATAAAGATCCCAAGGAACTGAGGGAAAAGTATGACCTGTATTTCCTTCCATATGAAAAGGTAAGAAGAGAATTCTTTGAAGCGTATCGTGGGCTTTACAGTGATACAGTTGAAGCCATCGAACCCGTTCTAAAGGAGTATTCAAACTCATATGCCCAGAGATTTCTTGGACGGCTTATGTTTCTTTATTTTCTTCAGAGAAAGGGGTGGCTGAAGCGAGACAAGAGCTTTGTGGATAGTATCAAAGATTACAGTGCGCTAAACTGGGTTTTCTATGTCGGCTTGAGCACCGAAGGGAATCCGGGCCTGCCCTATCTCGATGGCACTCTGTTTGAAAGGGAGGAGTATCTCAGCGCTGAGAAGGAGGAAATGGTCAAGGACCCCATGGATAAAATATTCAAGAGGGCAAGAGAACTTTTCAACCAGTATAATTTCACGGTCGATGAACTATCATCCCGAGAGATTGAGGTCAGTCTAGACCCGGCCATGATTGGAACTATATTCGAGAACATGCTTCCCGAAAATGAAAGAGGTTCCAAAGGCACATTTTACACTCCACCAGAAGAGATTTCCTTCATATGCAGACGGGCGCTGTCTTCATACCTGAAAACTCCAGATTTAGTGGATAAAATTGGTGAGAAAGAAGTTCTTAAGGATGGAATAACCTCGCTAATAGAGAAGCTGAATCAGGAGAAGAGTGAGAAGAATGTAAGAGACCTTCGAGAAAAGGTTCTTTCCATAACTGTTCTGGATCCTGCTGTGGGATCAGGAGGCTTTCTCCTTGGAATGATGCAGGAAATGGTGGATCTTCTCAGGCAGGCAGATGAAAGCGTTGGTTGGAATCCTGATGTTGAGCAGTATAAAGAAAAGATTCTTCAGAATTTGTTCGGTTTTGACATAGAGGATGAGGCCATTGAGATAGCAAGGTTGAGAATGTGGCTCTCCATGATTGTGGACAAGAAGGAACCTGAGGCACTTCAGAGCTTGGATCTAAACATCGTAAGGATTTCAGACTCACTGATTAAGTCAGATGGAATCCAGAGAAAACTTGGAGACGAACTGGAATCTACATGGGACGAAATGCGCAATATACGGGGGAAATTTGCTGCAGCAAAGAAACCTGATGTAAGGATAAGGCTCCGGGGAGAGCTACAGAGAATACAGAAGGACATCGAGAAAAAAACTGGAGTAAAGGGTGGAATAATTGAGTCATGGGTACCGAAACCTGTGGACATTGTCGTGATGAATCCACCTTATGTCCGGCAGGAATCCATACCGGAGGATTCAAAGAAATACTATACCTCAAATTACAGGATCGGTAAGAAATCCGATCTTTATTGTTATTTTGTATTGAGGGCACTTAAGCTGATTAATGAGAATGGTGTAATCTCTGTTATATCTTCAGATAAGTGGCTTGAAACAGGATATGGCGAGGAACTACAAGCTTTCTTAGTAAACAGATTGATTGGTATATATGGCCAAAGAGAAAGAACGTTTGGAGCAGATGTTAACAGCATAATCTTCATTTACGGCAACGAAACAGATAGCTCTAAAAAAACTGATTTTATCTATCTGGAATCATATTCATCACTTTCGGTACGGAATCATGTCGTGTTCCAAAGGAAGGATCTGAAACCTGGCAAATGGTTTTACCTTCGAGCTCCAAAGATGTTCATGGAGAAGATATACCCGAAGTTGACGCACAAGCTTGGGGATTTCGCTCAAATAAAAAGAGGTTTTACAACTGGTGCAAACGACTTCTTCTTCATGAAGGATGTTTCATCACGTTTTGAGGCAGATTATTTTTCCGACCCCAAAAAGTTTAAGGAATGGGGGGTCAGTGCAAAGAACGAGAAGGAATTGAAGGAACAGGGTCTCATTTATATTGAGAACGAAGGAGGAGAAAAGTTTGTTTTGGATACAAAAGATGTGATGAATATAGTAAGAAGCCCAAAAGAAGTTAATTCTTATATATTAAATGGACTAAAGACTTTTGTATTTTATCCAAACCCTAACAAAGGCCCAGGCCATTTTTCCTTACGATACATAGATAACGGTATGAAGAAGGATTACGTGATAGAAAAGGGAACAAAAAAAGGACAGGTTGTAAGAGGAGTGCATTTGTTGCAAAGTGTCTCAAACAATTCTCCTAACTGGTATAATCTTCGAAGACTCGTTCCAACTAATTTGATATCCAACGAAGTTATAAATGACAGACATTTTACAGTATACTCTCCAAATCCGATCTTAACATCTGATATGTTTGTTTTAATCTATCCAAAAGAAGTCAAATCACAAATTATTCATTTATTTATGAATTCAACCGTGTTCTATATTTTGAAGGAGCTTTTAGGTAAAAGGATGGGTGGTGGTGCACTTAAAATTCAAGTAGACGACTATGAACACTTCCCTGTACCAGACTTAGAGAAGATTAAGCCACCTAGAATTGAAACATATCTTGATAGAGATGTAAAGAGATATTTTGAGGAAATCAAAATGGATGCTAGACAAAAACTGGACATTTTTGTATTCACCTCATTAGGCATCGAAGAATATCCATTGGAAGAACTCTATAGTGAATTTATAGAACTAGTTGATGACCGCTTAGTCAAAGCTAACAGAGGATTAAAATCACAGGAGGCAACTAATGAGCAGGATAATTGACAATGAAAACGAGAAGATGTATGAGGTGCTCAATAAAGAATTGCCTTTATCCAATGAACTTGCATTTGCCTCGGCCTATTTCAACATAAAGGGTTTCGGATTGATTAAGGACGCAATCCTGGACAAACCGCTGAAATTCCTGGTAGGGAGACCACAGGACGAGAGCATATCATTTGAGGAGCAGATTGTAAGGGAACTCGAGGACAATGAGGACGATCCGGAATACTACAATCTTATGACCGAGGCGGTGAAATATTTCTCTGATAAAAGGAGATCAATACGAAAGAAGAACGGTCCTTTCTTCCATGGTAAAGCCTATATTGGAGCAAACCCATCGCTGGATAATCCATCGAATGGCGGAATCGGTGTTGTTGGTTCAAGCAACTTTACATATGCCGGCCTCAAAACAAACAGTGAGCTAAACGTAGTAAATACTGACCGGGAGCTTGTTAAGGACATCAGCAAGTGGTTTCTTGATAAATGGAATAATGCTGAAGACTACAAAGATGAATTTCTCTCATTTCTGAAGAATTACACTGTAACGCATACTCCGTATGAGGTTGTAGCGAAGGCCTTATATGAAAATTACAGAAACGATCTGGAACAGTCAGAAAAGGTCAAGATAATGGGCCTGAAGAAGTTCCAGATTGTGTCTTTGCTTGAAGCTCGCAGAATCCTTTCCTCTTATAATGGAGTGGTTATTGCAGATTCCACCGGACTCGGAAAGACGAGAACCATGATAGCACTTGCTCATGAGGCACGGAGAGACGGGAAGAAGGTCTTGCTCATAGCACCAAAAAGTGTTCTGAGGACAACATGGGCCAAGGAGATGGAGAATGTTGATACCCATATAGATACTGTAAATTCTGAAAACGTTTCTGCAAATCCAGATGAATTCCTTGAAAAATACACACGAAGGGGCAGCAACTTCATACTTGTGGACGAAGCGCATTACTTCAAGTCCTCGTCATCAAATAGGTACAAAGCACTGAGGGATCTCATACTTAAGAATAATGCCCAGGTCGTTCTTGCCACTGCAACTCCAGTAAACAACAGTCTCATGGATCTTTACAATCTCATAGCCCTCTTTGCAGCAGACGATGCCATTCAGGATCTGACGGGCACAACTTTGAAGGGATATTTCTCCAGCAACCAGAGAATGCTAATCGAGGGAAGGAGCTTCGAAATGTCTCAGGTTCTTGAGAGATTTGTTGTGAGACATTCAAGAAAATTTGCCAAGGCTATAGAGCCGGATCTTAGCTTTCCTCAGAGAGTCATAGACAAGGATCCAGACAATGTCTACAAATCAACAATACCATACTATGATCTTTATACAAGTCTCGAAAAGATTCATTTTGCGACATATGACCTTTCAATAGACAGATTCTCCAGTCTGAGGTTGCCAAGCGGTGAGACCGTATCGCAATTTGCCGAGCAGGCAAAGAAGGAAAAGCTGAAAGATTTGGTCAAAACAATAGTGGTCCTGAATATATTCAAGCGTCTCGAAAGCTCATTTGTGGCTTTCCGTGACACGATTAATTCAATAGTGGATTACATGAAGAATGCAAAGGCTTATGCAGAGAAAACAGGCTATTTCCTGCCTCGTACCGCATCAGATGATCCTCTCTTTGACTTTGATGAAGAAATCCCGGACAATATATTCACGAATGAAAAATACAAGGATCTGAAGGATAAGTGCATCCTCTCAGATGAAGAAAAGAAATGGTTCGTGAAATCCTGTGAAGAAGACATAGATGTTTTCGAGAAAATATTGTCGGAGATACCTGAAAAGGACAGAAAGATTGAGGCCCTGCTGACCAGGCTTGGCAAAATTATACCAACCCTCAAGGAGCCAAATGGGATCGTTATTTTCACTCAGTACACGGCAACTGCGATGGAGCTTTTCAATGAAATAAAGGCAATAGGTGCAAGGACTGGTCTCACCACTGGCACAAGATGCATAGATGCAAAGGGAAAAGACTCTGATACCACCAAGATAGTTGAGGATTTTCAGGAATCTGGTGGCATTATAGTCAGCACCGATGTCCTGAGTGAAGGGCAGAACCTGCAGAATGCGCAATATGTGGTAAACTATGACTTCCCATGGAACCCCGTTGTTCTGATACAGAGGGTCGGGAGAATTGACAGGATGGGTTCAAAGCATGACCATGTCTATCTCATAAATATGATGCTTGATAACACTAACAGGAATGATGATAAATCACTCGAGCACTTCATTGGCCTCATGGGAAAGTTATATGAGAAAATCACGGCCATAAAAGCAACGATAGGAATCGATTCTCCTGTTCTTGGCGAAGATGCAGAACCGAAGGATTTCGGGAGGATGCAGATACTTATTGCAGAGGGCAGGAGTGATGTAATCCTAGAACTGGAGACTGAAATGGAGCAGTTCACCAACGATCCCAAGGACAGGCTCATGGAAATAATAGATCAGAAGGGCGAGGATTGGGTCAGGAACATTCCACGTGGAATCGGTGCATTCAAGAAGTATGATAAACCAGGGCTTTTCAGCCTGTTCACAGACGGTGAAAAATTTTACTGGAGGCTTAAATTTGACGATGGAAAGAATTTCATAGGCGATCCAGGTCAGATCATTTCCGTTCTCATGAAAGACAGCGCTAATGACACTGGTGGTCAGAAGATTGAGTACAGTAAACTGGTGGGAAAACTGAGGGATTTGAAGGAGAAGGTAAAGGAATCTGTATCTAAAGAATCCCAGAGGAGGAAATCATCAGCATCAATCCCAGGATTGACCAAGCAGGGCAGGGCAGTATTTGAGGAATTGGTGGAACTCGATGAAGATCTTGCACTTAAGTTTAGGCAGTTAGCAAGCAAAGAAACACTTGTAAGATCGCTTTTCGAATCATTAAATGATAAACAATTCTATCAAAACGCTAAAGAAATTATACTTAAGCAGTTCAATCAGGACATCCCTTCGGGCGAGAAAGATCTGGCATTGAAGAGAATATGTTGGTGTCTGCTCTCCAAGGACTGAGGATGAATGGATCCTACGGTAAGGTCGAAGCTTGAGAGTATGAAAAGTCAGGCTTTTGCTCTCGAAGAGTACATTAAATCCTCAACTAATCAGAGAACAACATTGAACGATATGTCTCAAGAAGCAGCTGAATATGCTGCCAAGGAGTTGGTCAGATCTTCTGGTCTTTCAGGTATAATTTCTCCACGCAAAGGAGGTGCATTGGTAAAAAGGTACCTCAGGGAGCGGGACCAAGCTAAAATGAGAGACTTTAAACGGATGAAGGAAGCTGATATAGATTCAAGATTGAGAGCTCTGATTGAACAGGTCTCATCTCTGCTGAGAACGCTATCACTGCCTAGACCTGGAATGGATGAGAGCGGCAATAGCTTGGATCTTTTAAGGTTGATGGGCAGAATTTATAAGTATTCAACTCCACAGCTTAAATTGAAAGAATTAATAATGCTTATAGATAGAATAATTACACTTGATCCAATTGAAAATACCAAAATAAAAGATTATCTCGCAGAAAACCTTAATTCCATAGTGTCTAGAATTGTGTGCACTATCACAAAACAAAAAGATGGTCGTTAACGTATGTTTCAAAGATAAACAACATAAAACAAATTTTGCAAATTAAATTTTACAAAAAAAATTCCGTACCAGTCTAGGTTTACCTTAATAATTGTATTTCACTTTTTTGCTTTTTGCTACGTTCCTTCCTATGTGACACACCATTTGTTCTTTGATGCAGAATCACGTGAAAAATGTGGAAATTTTGAAACTATTTACTATATCTTCCACCTTTCTTGTGCAAATAATACTAATTCTTCCTCTCTTTTATTAATAGACTCCTCATTCCACTCTTCAAAGATAGTTAAATCCCGCTCAATCTGCCAACTGGAGTTCTTGTAAAGTTCTTTCTTCTCATTGAAAGGCTTGTTGGAAAGATATTGATTCTGGTCTGTGAGATTGAGGTTACCAATCCTATCATGATTGCGCTTATGTGCCTCCAGTGAGAATCTGCTTGTCCAATATGGTACTCTTTCAGGGTAAGTCTTGGGTAATATATGCTCTATAGTCTCTTCTAAGTCCTTCCTCTTAAGCTGTTGCCATGTAATAGAAGGACTCCCCCTGTTGACTTTCTTACAGCGCCAAATTTCGTACTCATAGAGAAAATACTTGAGCCACCCCCATTCATAAAAACCTACATCAACTTGAAGGGCCTTTCTATAATCATCGGAATAATCTCTTACAATGTTTTTAATCTCAATTGATATATCATTTAAACTAAATTTATCATGATAAACGTTATAGGCTATGCTATAAAGTATGCTTTCAGCAGCATGAGACCTACGATCAGACAGCCCATAAATAATAAAAATTCCTTTTTCCATTAATTCAAATAATTCCGCCATAACATTAGGCCTTGAAGAATACTTATAAGAAGTGGCTAAAATCAATGGCAAAAATGAAGCAGTGGTTCCCATTTTATCATAACGAATACAGGCATTCTTAATTCGATCTTTTAATATTTTGTCGGTTATACCGGAAAAAGAGTTAGGATCCTCTGGAGCCTTGATATCACGATACTTTTCAGAAAGTATCTCAAGATGATTGACAAACTCTCTAGTTTCTTCATGACATTTTTGTTTGTCTTGCTTTAGGAGTTTTGTGAAATGTTTCTTTATCAAACGATACTGGTTTCCCAGCTGTGAATTTACACTTTCTACCAACTTTCCATTTTCTCTTACAGTTTCCAACTCGCCATAAAACATCAAAATGGCGCTGACCCTCAGGAGCTGGTCTTCCGAAGAATCTTCATTTCCTGCCAAATATAAATTTCTCAAGATGTGCGACCAAGTAGTGTTTATGTAATTAGAGGTTTCCCTCATTGGTTCACCTACCCCAGCAACTCTGCCCGTCAAGTAAAGTAAAAAATTCTTAACTTTATCAAGCTCTGAAAGTTGTATTCCTCTGTCATTCATTGTTTCAAATATTACTCCAACTTCGTAGTCATCAGTAATAATATATGTAGTAAACATTAGTGAATTTGTAATTTTGTTTACAAGATTTTCTAGAAAGGTACTATCCGAGGCTTTTTTGACCAAGTAGGCGTGGATTCTCCTATCCGCATTAACTAAGTTTCGGTGAGAAAGATTTAACTCTTTCATATCAAGGCCTTTTAAAATTCTGTTAACAAAAAAATGATCATTTTCTTTTTCTAATTTAAGCTTGAAAACTTCTCCGCCTTTTCCTTTCTCCCATAGATATGACTGTGTCAGATTATTAACTACAATATTATCTTCCTCACTCATCTTCTTGGATCCCAAGATTCCTACAATATTTTTTAAAAGAATTACAAGTGTGGTAAGCCTCTGCTGTCCGTCAACTATATCGTATTGTCTTAATACCTGCCCTAAACCCTGAAGTTCTTCTCCTTTTTTTAACACTAATGTTCCAGTATAATGTTTTGTTCCGATTTCCAAAGTTTCTATGTCTTCAAGTAGGTCATCTACATTTTGGGATTTCCAAGCATAGCCACGCTGATAATCTGGGACCCTGAAAACTGAGTTTTTAAAGAGGTCTTGTAAATTAGTTAAATTATCCAATTTAACCTTATATGATATAAGGAGTTATTACTGTTTGCGATCATTGGCAGAATTTGCTCTAAAATTATAGTTTACTTATACAATTATATAAGCTACTTTCTTCCGCTTTTCCACGCATTTAAATTTCATTCCAACCCGTTTTTTATCGTGGTCGCGGGAAAGAATGAACTGGATACCTTTGTGATCATGCTTTCTCCTTCCTGTTTTGCTTCAGGTTCTTCAATGAATTAGGATTCCTTCCCCTGCCATCCTTTTTTACCTGCTCCTTAACAAGGTGTGATTCTATCCATTCAACATCAATATGGTACTCAGAGAGAAAAATTGGAATGGCTTTACCGAGGCCTTTGGACTTGCAATACTCATCAACCCATGACCTTTGCAGATCTAAGGGAGGACGATTTACATTTTTACCATTCTTTATACCCTGTGGATTATGTCCTTTGACATATTCATAATATTTTTCAGAGCAAAACTCATCTTTATCCTTATTTGAATCGAAACCATCCTTTTCACACACCCATTGATCACAATCTTCCGGTGTTCCCCACAGATAGATCATGCAATCCAGATGCTTCGATTTCCAATTTTTATCCAATGGCTCCAGCTAAAAAGGAACGAGAGCTACGCCATTGCGAATGTACTCAATTTGGTGTAACCTGCGCCTTAAGTGCTCTATACCACAGTAATCCCGAGAAAGAACAACCTGATCATCCTCATCGAAAAGCCCCTTTGATAAACGTACCTTAACGCCCAGTGGATATATGATCCACTTTGCCTCCCCATACTCCATATACGTGACTGATGCCTTAATCTGAATAAATATTTTGCCGATAATGTACCGAATACCTCCGAATTGAGCATGGAAAAAAAAACGTGAAATAAACGATATCACCTAAACATGCATACTGTTATTGCCTTATTTTTTCCTGTTTTTGCGTTCACCTCTTTTACCTTGAACCACGCAACACGAGTCAAAAGTTCTCCATTCTTAAAGTAAATAGTAACGAAGGGCACCAATGCTTTTGTGGCAAATGCAAGAAGAGCTTTGTAGTTTGCATAGTCGATTTGGTAAGGATTCCACTTGGTTTGGAAAGAGCGTTTTCGAGTACTGAAACCAGGTAGTAAGTTTTGTGTGGATATTGGCGATCAGTTTTAGAGGACCAGTAACTTTGGTAGATATAGTATTGCTCCACCGCATTCAGAGGTCATATCTAATTAATAGAACCATTCAGGTCTCAAATAGTGAATAATCGTTATCTCTTAACCAACAAAATAATAAGCAATAATGGTTTGTCAACATTCATGTGCGCAGCCACAATCAGTGCATTAGTAAGATTTCCTGATGGTAAACCTGCAAGCGGTGCGAGCGTCAATCTTTTGAACCGAAATGCTTACTCTTCTGCAGCAAAAAATTGGAAAGCAATAACCGATTCTGAGGGAATATACAATTTTCATAACATGGATACAGGGACTTTAGGCAATATATATGATATCAATGCTAAGCATGTCGACAAAGAATCTGCAAGAATATGGATAGGAGAAGCGACTGCGAAAATAAAGAAAGATACTACAGTTGTAGTCAATCTCAGAGAAATGTATTTAGAGGAATATGCAGCACTTGAGTTAGGGCAAGGAGAACTGACCTTTCTTAATAACATTGAAGATGGAGATGTTTTAATAGCAGTGTTGAAAGAGCTTGCTTCAACACTTGCGAGAAATCTGAGTCATGCTTCAATTTCTTTGACCTCTTACATAATTGAGGCTATGATAAGAATTAAAATGACGCTCAATAAAAATTGGGATAAAGATTGGGACACTTATACTTTAGGTCAGTTGCTCGATAAAGACAAAGTTCAGAAATTACTTGGAAATAAATTTCTAAAAAGAACTCAAATATTTAACCAACTAAGAATACTTGCAGTCCACCCCAAAGGTGCGGACTCCATAATGCATGACGCTAGAATGGGTGTAGATTTGATGAAATCTATGCTTAAGACATGGTTTAACGACCTTGGAACTGAGGCAGGAATGGGTAATAATACACAAGAAGATTAGGCGCATTCAAGAAGCTTGTACAATCAAACGCAACCATAGTATATGAAGCGATTTATTTTGGAGTCTTCGGACTTTCATGTGGGTTAACAGAAAAATAAGAATGAAAATTCTTTAGATAATAAGGCATTTACAATAAAAAGCATGAAATTCCGGTACAAACACTCCTTGTTTACGCTGCCAATCTATCTAATAGGTATTCTGTAGATATATCATTTCCAAAGTTCCCCACACAAAAGTTTGGTTGGCCCATTTTAAAAAACTCTATGCGTCTATAAAATTAGTATAGTTCTAAAAAGAAAAAGTTATCGTATTATTGGACAAGCTCTAAACTATGTCTTATTCCTGTTCGTCCAGACTTGACGCTCCTTGTTCTTCGTCTTCTATTTTTTCGTACTGCTACGCATTTTGGTACCAGAACTTTCTGTGCTTTAAGGCTACCATGGTACTCAAAATCTTATTTTGTTTATTTTCTGAGACAAACCGTTAGTCGCCTTCAATCTGGAAAATAGCTCCGAATTTTCTTATGGAACCACAATCCTTGAAACCGCAATAGCAAGGGCCGTTCCATAAATCACCGTTGCAATGTATACTATAATCAGCCCGTAAGAAACAGCTGCCCTTGCCCTGCCCTTCACTCCGGTATCATAGATTATCCCTTTAACTCCATTCAGTGCATGATATGCAACGATCCAGACGAAAGCAATGTAAAAGAGAAGCCACCACAGGTTGTGCATATTCTCAAGAACAGTGTTATAGAAGACAATCGGATGACCGAAATTTATGTGCGCTAGGTACAGGTGAACCCCGACAAAGAATACGAGGAAAATACCCGTTGAAACCTGCAACAGCCATTGCACAGGTCCAAGCGTCTTCCTGCTGGTTCTCGGTTTCCTTAAAGTAATATCCTGCATATTCTCATCCCACCGCAATAAACTGCCATGCATAGTACAGGAATACGATCAGGGCAACCATGGCAATGCCCTCAAACAAGAAGAAGAAGAGCTTGTTATGCTTCAACCCTATGCCCA
>JAKBQK010000416.1 GCA_021835265.1 Thermoplasmata archaeon | reverse complement strand
TCAGGTGAAATCAAGAAGTATAATGAGGAATCCACAAAGAAGGATTTCATATTACCTTTGTTTAAGGCTTTGGGTTGGAATGTAGACAATAGGGGGAAGAGAAACGATACAGTAAGTGCAGAAGAAACGATATCAAAGAAGAGAGTGGATTATGGATTCAGGATCAACGGCATCCCTAAGTTTTTCCTTGAAGCTAAATCGCTAAAAGAAGAGAATATTCAGACAAATCCAAAATACGTCACTCAAGCCATTGATTACGCATGGATGAAATCATGTTCATGGGCAATCTTAACTAATTTTGAGACCATAGCCGTATATAACTCTGACTGGAAATCCGGTTATTTTGGGGGAAACCAATTCTTTGTATTACGTCCAAATGATTTTCTCACGGATAGCAGATTTATAAATCTTTCAAAAGGTGCTTTTGAAAATAACGAACTTGATAAAACCGCTTCAAAGTATGGCAAGAAACAGGTCAAGAATCCCATAAACAAACAGCTTTTACAGGATATGATTCACTTTCGTGAGGTTCTTTCAAAGGATATTGTTAGGAATAATCAGGACAAGAATCTCACTCAGGATGACATAGACGAAACCGTACAGAGAATTCTTGACCGTTTGATCTTCATAAGGAATGCCGAGGATAGGGGTCTAGAAGAGAATCAGTTACAATCCAATGTGAGGCAATGGTATGCTAAAGGTAAAGGTCATCTTGTAAAGGAAATCTCTAGAATATACAAGGATTATGATGATAAATATAACAGCAAGCTCTTTGCTCACCATTTATGCGATGATCTTTACATAGAGAACGAGGCACTTCAAGAAGTCATAGAAGGTCTTAACCAGTCTAAGGATAATTCTTACAGATACGATTTCTCTATCATTGAATCGGATGTTCTGGGAAACATATACGAGCAGTATCTGGGCAATATTCTAAAATCAACACCTAAGAGGGCAAAACTTGAGGAATCAAAAACTCATAGGAAAGAGCAGGGCATCTACTATACACCTTCTTACATTGTTGATTACATAGTGAAAAATACAGTTGGAGAATTCATCAAGACCCATACTCCGGAGGAAATCCATAAGGTGAGAATACTCGATCCGGCATGTGGTTCTGGTAGTTTCCTGATTAGAGCTTACAAGGAATTGGAAAATTACTGGAAAAAGCAATATGGAACCCAAGAGACCTTGAAGTATGACGAAGATAAAAGATTCTACAGTATGAAGGTTGAAATTCTAAAGAATAACATTTTTGGAGTAGACCTAGATCCTAAAGCGGTAGAAATAGCTCAGTTGAATTTGTTGTTGCAAATCTCAGAGAGAGGACACAGATTACCTCTGCTACAGAACAACATTAAAGTTGGAAACAGCTTGATTGATGATCCTTCTATTTCTGATAGGGCTTTCAAATGGGAAGAGGAATTCCCCGAGATTATGAAAGAGGGTGGATTTGATATTGTGATAGGAAATCCACCTTACGTTAGGATTCAGAATCTAAATAAAGGAGAAGTTGAATTCTTTAACAATAATTATTACTCGCCAGAAAGAAACTATGATATCTATATATTATTCGTTGAAAGAGGATTCAAATTGCTCAATAATAAGGGAAAATTGGGCTTTATATTGCCACATAAGTTTTTTGAAGGGCAAAACGGTTGGAAAATTAGAAAATTCATATCAGATTCTAAATCCCTGGATAGAATTGTTTATTTCGGCTCAAATCAAATTTTTGATGGAGCTACTACCTACACTTGCTTATTGTTTCTGAGAAATAGTACTAATAAAATGTTCTATTATAAGAAGTTCGAGTTAGGAGAGAATTTTAAAGCGCTTGATCACATTGACTTTGAGAAGAAAGATATAGAGTCAGTAACCGCAGAACCTTGGAATTTTAATACAAAGCAAATTTCAAGAATATTATCTAAAATCAAAACACATGGAGTTAGTTTTAAAGAAATTACACGTAAAATTTACAAAGGATCATCAACGGGTGATGATGATGTTTTTTTACTAGACCCAATTATTAAGGGAGATAACACTACATTAGTTCACTCTACATTTTTGAATGGTGATATTGAAATAGAAAACGAACTTTTAAAACCATTTCTTTATGGTGAAGATATAAAGAAATACCAAGACCCTACTAATCATAAGGTTCTACTGTTTCCATATTTCAAAGTTCAAGGAAATGTAAAATTAATACCCCCGGAAGTGATGAAATTAAAGCATCCCAGAGCATTCAAATATCTAAATGACGCAAAGAAGGAACTACTCAAACGTAAAATTAAAATGAAGGATAATGAATTTTACAAATATTCTGCGGCAAGGAGCTTGGCAGAATATGAACAACCAAAAATAATGATTCCAGATATGCTGGTTCAGAACAGAGTAGGTTATGATGAAAGAGGTACCTTTTTTCATGGGCCAGCAATTCATAGTGTATTGTTCAATGAGCTAGTAAAGGATGTCGATCCACTATTTTATTTAGCCACACTTAATTCAAAAATTTTCTGGTTTTTTATAACTCAGACAAGTACAGTACTGAGAGGTAATACCTACCGCTTAACCCCAGAATTCCTAAACCTATTTCCTTTACCCAGATTAGACCTAACAGACCCCAATACAGCTAAGAAATATCAAAACGTAGTTAATCTTGTCAAAGAAATTATCTCACTAAATAGGAGATTACTAGAAATTGACGATAAGATAACAGATGAACAGAATAAGATTGAAGACAGAATTAAGAGACTGGAAGAAGTGATAGATAGCATGATATATTCATTTTATGGCCTTACTGAAGAGGATATCAGTATAATCGAATAAAGACGTCAAAAATAGGAGTATATCACAACAATCCCTTTACAAAGTCAAAACAAGGATAAAGAGTGGAAACCATCTAAATCTAAAGGTTGTTCAAATTCTGTTAAAGTTGTATGGAGATTTGAAGACCTATTCAGGTAATTAATATTCTTTGATTAATATAGTATTATTGAAAATCACAACTTTTTTTGGTCTTATCTATATCCCAATCATGAAATGGGGCTGCCCGGATTTGGACCGGAGTCTCAGGCTCCCAAAGCCCGTAGGATACCAAGCTACCCCACAGCCCCATCAAACGCCATAGAGTAAG
>JAKBQK010000155.1 GCA_021835265.1 Thermoplasmata archaeon | reverse complement strand
TCTCCCAAAAGACGGGAAAGAAGCTGCTCTATGCAGGATCCGGGGCGTATGATCTCGAGAAGGAGCGGCAGAAGGTGCTTTCAAGTGGTGGGGACGATCCGGATTTTGTCACAAAGAAGAATATAATGGAGATGATGGACACAACAATCTGGACATACCTTTCATCATTCTGGACAGATCCTGCAAAGGTAAATTCGAATGAGACCGATTCAATATTCAGCGCAAGGAAGCTCATGAGAACCAGTTTTGTTCCAGAAATTGAAAGCGATCTATGGGTCCCTTTTATGAACAGGACTGTTGATAATGTCAAGCACATAGACAATTTCCGAGAAGCAATAATACTCTGTGATCCGGAAAGCATGTTCTACCTGAAGCAGAAGCTTGAAAAATAATAACCAATAACGCACATCTTTCTGCCAATAAATTGGATACAGTGATTTTTTCTGAATTTCCCTTTAACCGAATTTCATTTTGACTAATACCACTTTAATGGCAAATATATTAAAGACTAAATTGAAAACCTAAAGAATAGTATTAGTGATATTCCATACTTTTCACCCTTTTGGCCGATTCTATAAATCTGCTGCAATACTTAGCTTATCTATACCAATGAACTTTGATTTTTTGATAGATTATATCTTCAAATAAATGAGATTTTTAAACTTTATTGCCGATTGGGCTTTCTTAGAAAATCAGCCCAGTGACCGATTACAGCATAAATTTGTCACTCGGTCGATTACAGACCACCCGAAATATAACCCAACCAGTCTCTTTTGTTGTTATGATTTCGGCTACGGTTCTGTAATCTGAGGAAATATGAAACAACAACGCTTGTCAATTTTTGTATTGCTTCGGTCGAGTTAATAGATAATCGAAGAACTTTAGTATTGGCTAATAAGGCCTTTTCTTAGGGATGTTGAAATGCGTATATTTGATGTAAGCACCCCCTTACTTGACATTAATTCTCAATAAGAAATAGCCACTTTTATTCTTCATTATGTAGAAATTAGTGGTGTTTTAAAGCATTAAGTTAATATTCATATTATCCACCATATGAACAAACTCAACTATTGAATATACCCTCTACATTAGTGAAATTGAATACTGTTGCACATTTGAATATAAAGACTGTTCTTTGGAAATGTACAAGCTACACTTCCAAAATTTATGTCGTTATTTTCTCTTTCGTATGTAAATAAACGGTGGAGGTCGGTTCAAAAACATGATAACATAAACACGGGCATAATCTTACTTGAGAAATGTTATTCAGCGCATTCATAAATGGCTAAACTTGCTGATTTAAAAGTCTTTGCTACACGTGAGAGTAAAGCAATTTTCAATGTCCAGCAGTATCGTAAAGAAGCTGTTGTGAAATTCGTTGTCGACAGCATGAATATCAGAGATAAGTTCTATCGTTGACAGAAAGATTCTTTGATGAAAAATGTACATAAGAAGTATGATAGAACAGATAACTTACTTCTCTTCACCCAGAACCTGAAGAATGTGTTCAAAATTGGCAGAAAACTGAGCAATGTAACACATCCTACCTGAGGGAAAGTGTTTTATTTTGAATTGCCGTTTTCCCCTTGATGTCGTACATTGAAACTGATGTGGTGAATTTTATATCACTCGATTCTGGGAGCATTGAGGTTGAGAGAGATGAGGTCATGAGACTAGCAAGCAGTATCTATGGTAAGCTGTATCTAAAGGGAGATCCTGGTTACGACGCCGCGAGGGAAATATGGAACGGCATGTTTGCAAAAAGACCCGCGGCAGTTATTCAATGCAGGGGAACGTATGACGTCATACTTGCAGTAAAATTCGCGTTGAAGCATAATATTCTAACAACAATTAAATCGGGCGGGCATAATATTACGGGATCATCAGTAATGGATGATGCGCTCACAATTGATCTATCAAAGATGAATGGCGTATTTGTTGATGAAAGTAGCAGGGTTGCAATGGCACAGGGTGGAGCACTTCTTGGTGACGTCGATAGAGAGACACAGCTTTATGGACTCGCAACACCATTTGGCGTTGTTTCAAAAACAGGAATAGCTGGATTGACACTAGGTGGTGGATATGGTCACCTAAGAAGAAAATATGGCCTCACTATAGATAATCTGATTGGTGCACACATGGTACTAGCAGACAGCTCTCTCGTTTACGTAGATGAAAACAATCATCCGGATCTCTTCTGGGCAATAAGGGGAGCAGGGGGCAATTTCGGTATAGTCACACGCTTTTATTACCGGTTACACAAGGTCGGACCGGATGTAATGTTCCAGTATACGGTATATGATCTAAGAGATGCTCAGACTGTGATTGAATATGGTAGGAATTTTATGCTTGAAGAGGCACCGCTTGAGCTTTCAGCAGAATTTCAGATCACTAAATTCCCAGATTCTGAGAATGTGCCATCTGTTCTAAGAAATCAAAGGGGCGTTGTGGTTCGATCAGTTTATTCTGGAAACCCAGAGATAGGCAAAAGGATTGTCGAACCTTTGAGGAATCTATGTAAGCCAATATACGATAATAGTGGTATAACTAGCTACCTTTGGGCACAGTCTTACAGCGACAACGACCTTCCCAACGGATGGAATTATTATTCAACAGGAATTATGATCCCTGATATTACTAAAGATTTCGTTAATCTGATAATCGATGAGTATAGCAAGGTTAATTTTACATATTCAGCAGTAACGGGGATCTGGCACACGGGCGGCGCAATACAATTTGTAGCACCAGACGAGACGGCTTATTCGGCCAGAGACAATAATTTCATGGTAGTCATTGACTGCGGATGGCCAGATCCATCAGAGAACACCCAACAAGTTGAATGGGGAAGATCGCTAAAGAAGAAAATTAAGTCCATATATCCTGATTTAGAGGAAACAGGTTATATCAATTTTCAGACTTTCGACAACATAAGTGCAGAAATCAGATCAGCATACGGCAACAATCTTCAGAGACTTTCGGAAATAAAAGGAAAATATGACCCTGATAATTTCTTCCGTATGAATCATAATATACTTCCAGCTAAATCGCCAAAGGCTATTTGAACTCATTTTATATCTTATAAATATTTGATTTACCCAACAACCTTTGAATCATAATATTGTTTAATAGAAGATGTTAGATTTGAATAACAGATCTTGTTGAATGATATTATAACTAAACTAAATGCTTAACTAAAATATTTACAAATGCGTTCTTGTGTTCTTCTTGCTTTTTATTCAGCGGAAAAGATGTTTGGTGTCAATGTCCGTTAAGTTTACAAGCAAAAGAAGTAACTATAATATACCAAGAGATAAGTTAGCCCTTGAACACTCATCCACTATTTTATTTTATGAAGCAAGCCTCTGGATTAATGGAATACTATTTTACACGCACAATGAATTATTTCAAAAATATCATATGAAAAGTGAGAGCAGAAAATCTAAGATATCACTTATAGAAAACCTGATTATGGTGTGCAATAAACAGTGGAAGATCAAATAAATCATTGCCTTATTCAGCGGGGTACTTCATGTTTACTTACGATCCAGAGCAAACTTATTTGGTTTTTCACAGTTCATTGTATGATAAATGAGAAGATGTATTGGATAGCCTCAATTTTGCGTAATTTGTGATAATTTTAACTAAATGTTTAAAGTTTGAATAGAAAACTTATACGCCAAAACCCTAAATTAGGAAGAAGAACCTATGAAAGTTCGATGATCCAAACTTATAATTAGCCCAGAAATCATTGGTTTTTGAAATATGAAATAATATCCTTGCCAATTATACCTAGTGCCTGTTCAGGGTTTTTACCGAAAGGACCACCTACTGAAATACTCGTTGCTCCCTTTTTAACCAATTTTTCTATCCTTTTTATGCATTGTTCAGTATCACCATATACGGCTAGGTCCAGCATTTTATCAGACACAGCATGAGCAGCCCCTTCGTAATCTCTTTTTGAAAGTAACAAGTCTATTTTCTTTATCTCATCTTCAGTGACATTGACGTGTGAAATCATTTCTTTTTCAAGATAAGGTAGAAAATATGCAATTATCCTTTTTAAAGACATTTTATCAACGACTCCATCATTCGCTAGATAAATCCATATTAAACCGACATAATCGAAGGAATTTGGATCTCTACCAGCAGATTCTATCCCTTCCTTTATATATTTCATAGGATAATCGAAAGATTCGGGTGGTGTTGCCATAGGTAGGCTTCCATCACCAATTTCCCCAGACAAACGAAACATATCCTTCCCTATACCTGGCACATAAATTGGAATTCTGTTTCTCAAAGGTTTAAACCTTAAGTAAGCCTCTTTTGTCCAGTGAAAGATTTTACCATTATATTCCATAATTTTACCATCTAGAAGCCCACGAACTAACTCTACTGATTCTTTAGTTAGACCTACCAGATTTTGTTTAAGTCCAATCCATTCCTCAAACATCTTTTCAGTGTGGGAACCTAGTGCAATCACAGCTCTCCCATTTGAAAAATCGTCCAGCTGAGCAGCAAATGTGGCAATTTCAGAAGGATCGATGGTATACGGCTTAATATTAAATCCAATGCTAATCTTTTTAGTAACGGAAGCTACAGCAACCGAACTAACCCAAGAATTCGGCTGAAATGGGTCGTGTGCAAACCAGCACGCGTCAAAACCGCTTTTTTCAGCCATTGAAGCTAATTTTTGTAAGTGGCTTACATTTCCTAATGTTCCCAATAACCTTATCCCAAATTTTACCATTTCTCTTACCTTTCAGTGAATAATTAAGATTTTATTTAAACTTGCGCTGGCTGAAATACGTGCTATTTTGCTTGATAGCATATACAAAAATCATTTTACTAAGAATATTTTTGCGGTAAAATTGCTCCTAACTTTATGGGCATATTCATGAATTCTATACCTGAATCGCTTTGCTTGCTCTTCTGACAATAAGTAACTTAAATTTATTCGGAGGAACCTTGTATCTGTTTAATGGTAGTGGCCGTGTTGCATAGCGAGACATGCCTTTTTTTTTATTTAGGTTAAGCTGGCAATATATCCAATCCTATTAACAAACATCTCCCTGCGGAGCGACTGAACTCCAATATCTCTAATCGGGGCTAAAATCAATATTTTTTGACATGAGGCATCTCAAAGCAAGTTAATTTATGCATGAAAATATTTGGTAGATTAAGGCACATTATTCGGTATGAATTTATTTAATCTTTTTCCTGACATTGTCTATTATGTAGTTCGGTATCGTTGGAATTTCTGGGTGGTTCCTATTGACTTTTACAAATATCTTATTGCTTTCGACCTTAATGTCAAATTGGGGATTAACGCGTGTGGCAAGAGCCCAGCCTATCTCGTCTGGTTTAGATAGATCAACATCTTCCGCCATCTGTATGTTGACGTTTCCATAACTCTGTTTTTTATACGAAATAACTACTTTAGAGTCACCACATGTTATTTCAGCAGCGTCGTTGTCAAAATTCTTAGAAATTTCAGCGTTACTTCCTGACGTTATAAAAAGTATTTTTCCAACCGTTCTATTTTTGTCAGATGTCATGTCTGAACTTATTATGAACATATTTTTGAACAACATGACATTATTATCATTTAGAATATCTGTCTCTGCAAGATTGATGAGGCATCTCTCAAGATTTAGATCGGTTCTCCCAATATTCATAAATACAATCTTACTCCAAAGTGACTCCGTTCCAATTATGCCGAGCCCAAATTGCTTAGTGATGGCTTCATTAGCATTATCAACACAACCAAGGGTAAGGAACCTCGACCCATAATGTGGCCATACAACATTGTATTTAGGACCTTTAGGCATAAATCTCTCTAGCGAATTTATGATAGATGCCGATCTAGACAATGAAAAAAGGTTAATATGCTCAGCAGAATTTGAAGGTTGTATGTCGTAGTAGATCGGATTCTTCCTAGACATAATCGATTTCACATGTGCTACGTTCCTTGTAGAATCTTGCCCCATGTAACCAGTATACTCGGCAAATGGACCTTCTTCGTATGTTTCATCCGGATGGCAAACAGCCTCTATAACTATCTCTGAATCTGATGGTACTGGCAGATTATTTGAGAAACCTGACGTATAACTAAAGTTAATAATATGATTGGCTTTTGCGTATTCGTTTTTGGTAAATGCAGCACCAAGTAGATAAAATACGGGGTGGGCACCAATAATAACAGACATTTCAAGGCTTATGTCATTTTTTTTACAGTAATCTAAATATTCCCACATATTTCCATGGCTTCCCGCATCTAATGAATACTTGTCTTTATCAAATGGTTGTATTCTGGTAAAACTCAGGTTTAAAACATCTTCAGAACGTGGGTCCCTAGCAACTACAAGTCCAGAAGTTATATATCTTCCGAAGCCGGATCTTGAGCCATCTGATTTATAATGTCTCGTAATAGGCAAAGTGAAAATATCGATTTCATTTCTTTTATATATTACTTCCTTAACTGGTGGGTTTGTTTCTAAAACGCCATATGAAAACGTTTCATCTTTTGAAAGTACGTTATTCCAGTTTCTATAAAATTCTGCAATGCTTGAATAACCTGTTGCCATCGCAACCCTCTCTTCAGAGCCTAAAAGATTGGTTACTATGCTGAAATCTTTGTAATTCTTGATGTTTCTGAAAAGTAGGGCAGGATTTTCCTTTTTCAAAAGGAGATAATATGCAGTTATATCATAATCAATTTCAACTTCATCGTTTATAATTTTTAATGAATTATTCTCTAATCTTGAAAGTTGATTTAGAAAAGTCCTCAAGGATTGTTTTTCTTCAAATTGTGGCGTTAATCTTTATTATTTCGATGCTTATAGATATTTTCAATAAACCTACACCTCTTAAAAACAATATCTCTATACTCTGCACAAATCTTCTATTACATGTTTTAGAAAGTCTCCTTAATACTGGCACATTTGTTACATTAATCCAAAGAAGTATTGTTAATTCAATTAATCCAAGGAATAGAATCTAAAAAAGATTACTGTTAAAGATTACTGTTATTCAATTGATGTTTCAATCAATCTTCACATTGGAATCTGTAAGTAGCATAAATTATAGGACACGTAATATGGGATCAATTTCTGAAAAAGCGAGCCAAAGCCCATAACTTCGTGAAAATATTTAAATATAGGATTCCCTATGCGCTTTTATGGATAATGGTCAAAATCCAATTTTAAAGTCTAACAAGAAGAATGCCGCTGTTGGAACCCCTTCTAGTGGGAAGAAGAAGTTATTCGCTGTAATTGTTGCACTAGTCATAGTTGTAGCGGGTCTGGGCATTGTGCTCGCTCTTCATACCACAGCAAAGGCAGGTTCTACTAGTCAGATAATCTCGGCTGACAGCCAAGTTTCCGTTAATCAGAGATACACATTGAATTTATCAACAAACGGACCATTTTATGATATAGTAGTTTATTGGGGTGACTCCACTAGCTCAGTTGTTAGTTATAATGGGTCTGATCAGGTTTCTGTCTCTCATTATTATCAAGCAGTAGGAACCTATTATATTTATTACCAAATAGATTTTGGCGGATCCACCTATAATAATGCAAATTCTCTGATAGAAGTCGCTGTCTCAACTTTAAATGTTCCCGCTGCTGATAGTGAGGGTCTTTTAGCGTTCTCATCTGGTTTATCATCATCGCCTATTACTAATTCAACTGGCCTTTTCACCCCTGGCTCTCATGTGTCTTACTATATTGGTTATTCCACAGTTCCAATAAATACTACTTATAGTGTTTTCTACCAAAAAGTTAATGTTTTCAAGAATGACACATTAGTTAATACGTTTAAATTCATATACAACTATAATCAATCATCTAAAAGTTATTCATTGCCACTTGCCAAGTCTTTACTGAACTTAAATGGTTTGACTACGGGCATGTATGCACTTGAGTTATACACTTATACTGGCGTTATTATGAATGGAGGTGGAATCAATGGTTCAATTGGAATTAATTCTACCAAATATGTTCTAGACATACCAGTTTTCAATAATGCTGCAGTTCACGAAGTATCAAATATTGAAACGCTCGTCAATCCAATTTGTGCTATCGGAGGGTACAGGAGCTTAGATCCGGCCCTCGCTCAAGACTCTGGCAGTGAAGAGATACAAATGAACACGCTGCAGTCTCTTGTTATAGGGAATGGTACATCGACAAGCCAATTCAATAGTTTATTAGCGTCTGCGTTACCTACTGTTGCAAATGGGGGCATAAATAACAATTATGCTAATTACTCTGTTACAGCCCCGAATGGCCAAAAGTACAATGTCGAAGTAATGCCTTATGAAAATTACACTTTCCACATTAGAAACAATGCAAAATGGCAAAACGGATCGAAAGTAACGGCCTGGGATGTTGAGTATTCAATTGCAAGGGTATTACTTTACGATGATGAACCCGCTACAACACCCGGATATCTATTTGCCCCCTACCTTTTGCCTGGAAACTATCTAACTTCTAACACCTTTTGGAACATCACTCAAAATGTGACTGTTAACAATGCTACAAATAATATCACGTTCCATTTCCAAAAATCATTGACCCCCATAGATGTATTTGAAATGCTATCTGGGCCAGGTAGTTACATAGTTGATCCAAGCTGGTTAATTTTACATGGTGATGGTTTAACATGGTCGCCATCTGGATTTCAAGCGTATAAATCGACTGGTATACCAGCCAACTGGAATAGTTATGTAACAGCTAATACATTTTCAGATGGACCGTACATGATATCATATCAAATAGAAAGCTCAGAAGTGGTCTTGGTTACAAATCCATATTTCGTATCTCCTGGACCATGGTATCCTGCTCCAAGCATTGGAAGAGTAATTGTGCAATATATATCCGAGGAATCAACGATATATCTTGCCCTAAAATCTGGAAGCGCCCAGATTTCCAATATACCATCCACGGACTGGGTTCAGGCTGAATCGCTTAACAGTAGTGGAACTGACAGTTGGGTCCAGTTTCCTACTTTACTAATATACCCTGCCTTTATGAATGGGAACGTCAATACTGCCTCCTTATCTAAAATAGTTCCTTCTGCAAATATGCCTGCTAACTTGTTTAGTAGTCTCTATGTTAGAAGGGCGTTTGCATATGCCTTCAACTACTCTTATTTCATAAATGACCAGTTGAATAACCCACAGTTTAAGGGCGTATCGTTTGGAGTCAAGACCGCTGGTATTCTGCAACAGGGGTTGACCGTATCAGAAACCATTTCGCAATTAAACCAGAGTACCGGCGGGAATGTTCCATATACATCGCTTACTGTAGCAGACAATTACTGGAAGGACTTTATGAACCAGCAAGCCTCACTTGTTGGAATATCTGAGACATCATCTGGTCCTGTCTACAATGGTAAACCTCTTGTAATTCCGGTCTTTATTCAATCCACCTTCACAGTGGGCGTTTCGGGAGTCGAAACCTGGGGTAGTGAACTTTCTACATTCATACCTAACATTCAACTCCTACCGGTCTCAACCCCAATTGGTCAAATAATAGGCAATTTTATACAAAGACCAAATCCCATGCCGATTTGGATAGCAGGCTGGTCTCCTGAAAACGCTAACGCCTATGGGAATATTGAACCACTCGCTGCACCGAATAATGGTTCTCAGATATTGCCTGCAGATGGGTTTCTGCCTTACGAGTTTTCCTCGTCAAGTAGCAATCCGCTTAAAAACTTGAGCGAATACTACAATCTTTCACAAATGAACACTATATTTGAGAATTCTGTAACCTCAACTAATCAAACCCAAATTAACAAAGACTACACCGAAATGAACAACATCTACGTCAACGAAACTTTCAATGTATATCTAGGTCAGATCTATGACCAATGGGTCTTTTCTAGCAACGTTAACATCAAGCAACTTGTGGCATATGACGAGAACCCTGTGACTAATGCAGACAATATATTGTATTTCAATTGGGTATCATATACCTAAAATTTATATTTTTATCATTAAATTTTACAATCTCATTTTCTTATTTTTAAATTAATTTCTTGCTTTGAAACACTTTTGTTGTTATTTGTTTACATCTAATAAAGTATGTTGAGTAACCATTCTTAAGTCTCCAGTATCACTTCTCAGAGGACTGTAACAGTCGCAGTGCACAGAATTCTATGCAGTCCTAAATAATAAGTGAAGATGTCCAAATATTAGTTAAAGTTGTTGTCAATTATTTTGAGTACCAATGATAAATTCCTTTGGCCTATCCGTGCCACAGCCTTAGGTATGTCTTAATCTGGAAACGAGGCTGTAAGCCTGAGTGTGGTAATTATAAAAATATATAAACCGAAATTAACATTGATCATATTAGTATCATTAGTGGTGGAAGAAATAGGTAAACGGGCACGTAGCTTAATATTTGTGGAACTATAAGCAGATCCAAGAACATTAAACCAACTATATATGATCCTCTTGCGAGTTGCCCAAAAATATAATAATAAAATTCCTTAAGGCTCGTATCCTTTCAGGATTGGTTAGTCGGGGTTTCCATCTTGTCTACTATTTCAATTCTGCTCATCTGTCTCGTTCATAATTGGCTTTATAATTTGCGCACTGTCCTTTTGCTTTGATTGTTCATAGATTAAACAGGATACGTAGTGATCTTTGCTATATTCCTTTAGCGATGGAACATCAAATTTCCTTAGATTTATTCGAATGGTTGAATCGCCTGAAAATTCATATTTAGATATTGCACGGAATCTTATCCCATTAGGGCTGGATTGCTCTTTTTTAATCAGTCTGTCTAGCAGGTCAAATATCATGTCCTTATTTGATACAGGCTGAGCTAATTGGAGGTCAAGATACAATCCAGGATTATCAATTTCGATCTTCACAACAGACGGGAAATCTCTTGCCTCCGGATTCTTGGTTCTTTCAAACATTTCTGAAATGAAAGGAGAAAGATCCTGTGGAGACCACCCGCAATTGACGAGAGATTCCCTGCATCTTGTGTGAAAATGGCATCCAGTGGGGGGAGACGCTGGACTTGGCATTTCGCCCTCTAGCAGAATAACTTCTTTCTTTTCATCCGGTTCATAGCTTGGAATAGCAGAAAATAATGCTTTTGTATACGGATGAAGCATATTTTTAAAAATTGCTTTAGTATTTGCTAATTCTACCACTTTACCTAGATACATTACTGCAACCCTATCTGACATTATTTCCACAACATTCAGATGATGTGATATGAAGACATAAGATAAATGCAACTCTTTTTGAATTTTATTCAACATATTCAGAATCTGGGCCTGAACAGAGACGTCAAGTGCTGAAGTTGGCTCATCCAGTATAAGCAACTTGGGCTTAATACTGATAGCTCTCGCTATCCCTATTCTCTGCCTTTGTCCCCCACTTAATTCATGTGGCAATCTAAAAAGGTGATCTTCATTCAGACCTATTGTTTCAATGAGTTCATAAAGCCGGTTTTCGATCTGTTCTTCAGTCATATTTGTTAGCATTCTCATTGGCTCTGCAATTATGTCCTTGATCAACTTACTTGGATCAAGTGAACTATATGGATCTTGAAACACCGGTTGCATACTTGCTCTAATTTTTTTAAATTCAGATTTCTTAATTTTTGTGAGAGAATATTTAAGCCTAAGCGGCGTAATCTCTTCTATAATTGCAGCAATGTCTCTCTTATTATCTATAGAAACCCCTCCGAAAGCTAGTTTATGTGCACTTTGTTCAAGCTCAATTATCTTGTTCATAAGTGACGCATCAAGATCAAAATAGACATCGCCTTCCGTTGCAGGCATAAGACGCAATATGGTTCTACCCAGTGTAGTTTTTCCACAACCGGTCTCTCCTACTATGCCAAACGTCTCTCCACGATTTACAGCGAATTCTACATCATCCACAGCTCTAACTTTACCAACAGTCCTAAGTAAGGAGGAAATGTTAAAATACTTCTTTAAGTGCGAGACATATAGCAATGGTGCTTCAGAAAAATTACCAGAACCCATCTATTTTTCAACCTCCGAGGAATATAGAAAGCATGCTACTTTGTGCCCGGATGCAATTTCTTCAAGATTTGGTTTTGACTCTGAGCATATTGACATCGCAAAACTACATCTAGGATGAAAACGGCAACCCATTGGTGGCGTAATGAGATTCGGTACGGACCCTGGAATTGTTTGTAGTGTAAGACCCTTTTCACTTCCAGCTTCCGGAATAGCTTTCAGTAATCCAACGGTATATGGATGTTTTGGCGTTTTAAAGATATCTGCTACTTCGCCTTCCTCAACTATGCAGCCAGCATACATAACTGCAACTCTATCACAAATGTCAGCCACGACAGCTAAATCGTGCGTGATAAATAATATAGAAGACCCTACGGTTTTATTTAAATTTTTTAGAAGATTAAGGATCTGTGCCTGTGTCGTAACATCTAATGCAGTTGTTGGTTCGTCTGCGATGAGAAGTTTCGGATCACAGGCAATTGCAATGGCGATCATTAACCTCTGCTGCATTCCACCACTTAATTCATGGGGATAAGATCGCATAATTCTATCCGGATCTGGTAAATTAACAAGTGTCAAAAGCTCCTTAGCTTTTCTGTTAGCTTCCATTCTAAATATCCTTTCAATTTTCCTGCCGGAGAATATTTTTTTAAATTTGATCAGCCTAAATTTTACCCCTTCTGTTTGCTGGAGCTCGTTGTATTCATTCTGGAACTGCCTCATCAATTCAAAGTCAAGGTTATCACGGGCAGCCAAAGATCTGAGCTCAAGTGATTCTATCCTTTCCTTATAAATATAGTAATCCCTCGCATCTTCCATACCCTTAATATCTAACGTTCCAAAGGTTTCGACTAACTTTTCTACGATTTCCCGAATTATATCGTTGTTATCATCAAAATTCTTAAAAATAGAAAGAACCTGATTTTCAATATCCTCAACCGCATTTCTTCGGCACCATTGATCTACTATTGATTTGGTGTTATTTGTGTTCACTTTAACTTCAGATACCAATATTCTAACGTCTTCTGCTGATAATTGAGCTCTGTTAACAAGGGAATTTGCAATGGATCCTTTATTATGAGACAGGATAGTTTCCGTAATTTGTTCCCCAACTCGTAAGACTGGATTAAGTGATAGAGTTGGTTCCTGAAAAATCATACTGGCTTTCTTTCCCCTGATTCTCGTTAAAATATAATTGTGCTTTTTGAATGCCTTTTTTTTTCGTTTAATTTTTACCTTTGTTTCATTTTTAATTTTAATCTCATCTATGTCTTTAATATCGGAATATATATTGAAACCATCAATTTTTACCTTACCGGATTCAATCCTACCTAGCGGATAGGGTATTAAGTCCATAACTGAAAGGGCAGTGACACTTTTCCCACATCCGCTTTCTCCAACCATTCCGAAGACTTCACCCTCTTTTACTTTAAATGAAATGTTGTCTATTGCCTTAACAATTCCGCGATTCGTATAGAATTTTATAACCAGATTTTTGACTTCAAGATATACATTTTCATCTTCGTGGTGATCGTCGGTTTTCTTCTCCAATGTGCTTTGCATCACTTACATCCCCTAACAATTCTTACTTTAAAAATACTGCTCTATGTTTCTTTACACATATTTAAAATGTTTCCCCTTAAGAGTATAAAGTAGCATCAAATAATTTGGAACGTGTAAATTTAACAAGGTTCAGCAATTGTTTCAAAATATCTTTTAAATAGAGAAATATGATGGCGTTTTAAGATCGCAATGAAAATTGATAAATACATTCTCCACTTTATTTTTAATGGGTCTAATAATGAATATAGTTGCACAGAAAAAATAGAAATTACTAATCCGCCTGAGATACTTACACTGAACTGCGTAAACATCAAGGTAGAATACATAAAACAACGTGATGAGTTTTTACATTTTACTGTAAACGAAGAAGATGAAAGCTTAAGTGTTAAAGTAGAAAGACATAGGAAAATAATTTTGTTTTCGAAATTTACCGGTAAGATTAATGAAGCTCCAATAGGCATCTATAGGGTCAAGACGAAAGATGGCTATATGCTAACTACACAACTGGAGCCATCTGGCGCAAGACGGTTGTTTCTCTGCATGGATCACCCGGCATATAAGTCTATCTTTGAAATTTCAGTAACTGTTAAAAATGAATTAGACGCGGTTTCAAATACGAGGATAGAAGAAGTTGTCAATTCTAACGAAAGTAAATTAATAAAATTTAAACCAACTCCCAAAATGTCTACCTATCTTGTCTACATTGGAATCGGAAAAATAAAGCATTTTGGAACGGTTAAGGAAAATCATATCGAAATAATTTTGAAGGGGCCAGAAGGATCTATTAGCGACCAAAATTTACCTCTTAGTATTGCTAAGAAGGCCCTCGGTTACTACGAGAACTATTTTGGGATAGCCCTACCCCTTGAGAAAATTGACCTAATTTCTGTTCCGCACAGCGAGGGTGCAATGGAAAACTGGGGTGCTATTAAGTTTAGCGAGAATGTGATAAACATAAGCAATTCAAGCAGTGCTGCCGAGATAAAAAGAGGGGCAATTGTTATAGCGCATGAGCTGGCACATCAGTGGTTTGGTGACCTTGTTACTATGAAATGGTGGAATGACCTATGGTTGAATGAAAGCTTTGCAACTTTCATGGCCTATAAATCATTAAATTCCATTTATCCTGAGTTAAATTTTGATGCTGAGTTTTTAGTTGACAGATATTCGAAGGCGACATGGATTGATTCAATCTCGAGTATTCACTCTGTAAATCACATGGTAGAAAATCCAAACGAAGTAGTTAATCTAGCTAGAGAAATTAGGTACGATAAGGGAGCCGCGCTTTTGAGAATGTTCGAGGATTTTATAGGAGAAGAACCGTTTCGAAGAGGCATTAGGAAGTATCTAAAAGAAAACATGTACGGTAATGCAACTGGAAATGATCTGTGGAGTTGCTTAGAGGAATCCTTAGACATAGAGGTTAAGAAAATTGTAGGGCCATGGATTAGAAAACCTGGCCTACCGATTGTAAGTTATAAATTGGCTAAAGATTCTGTACTTTTTGAGCAAAATAGATTTTTACTCAAGGATGATAAAAAGTCATCGAATTCAATTTGGCCAATTCCAATCAAGGTAAGATTGGAAGATGGAGAACATCTGATTTTGCTTAGAAAAAAACGATTACGATTCAAGGGGAAAAACATTATAAGCATTAACAAGGGTTTCACAGGTTATTATAAAATAAAATATGACGAAGAACTTCTTGAAAAAATTTTTGCCCGTAAATCCATTGACGAAAATGAGTTGATAGGGGTCTTCAACAACCTCTTTTCTATGCTACTTTCTAACATGATAAGTATTAGCGAATACACTAAATATCTTGAAAAAATAAAAGAGCATTTAACTTCAAACGTTATAAGGGAAATTACCGATCAGTTATTTCTATTATATTTAATAGATTCCGAGAATCCAGACTTTCTAAAATTCGAAACTGATTACATTCTGGATCTAATGAGAATTTATTCACATTTTTCCAAAGAACAAGATCTTAATTCATTAATGGCTTGGAAAAATCTAAGCGAAATTAGGTTACATCTTGACCCTTCATATGCAGACGAGTTTTCCAGTATATTTTGTCATTATGCAGATTTAGATCAAAATGAAAGGTATGTATCAGCAATTGCATTTGCGAAATCAGTCGGTTCTCTCTCTGAACTTACAGATTCTCTTAAGCATTCTATTAATGTTCAGGAATATGAAAATATAATATCTGCCATGGGTTGGATTACTAATGAAGGAAATCTTTTAAAAATAATCGATCTATTCAAGCATGGTACAATTAGCAAGAGTTATCTGATTTTCTTTTTATTCACTGCGTCCAAAAATCCTGCA
>JAKBQK010000583.1 GCA_021835265.1 Thermoplasmata archaeon | reverse complement strand
ATACCACAAATCTATCTGGGAGTTTGAAATTTTATTGTTCAGCTTTTTTTTGAGAAACCAATTTTCGTTAAGCAATTCCCCTAATTTGTTCCAATTTCGATGGACAACTGCATCAAAAGATTCAACTGCAAGGTCTCCCATTTTTTTATATGTCTCGATATTTTCAGATATATCTAATATTTGTTCATTATGTATAATTGAAGATTTCCTTTCTGTCCCCGTATAAAACATTACTAACCTGTTTTGCAAATCTTTCAATTCTTCATTACGAAATAATTGTTTTTTGACATTTACGTTTCCATCAATGAAAAATTCAAAAAGGTTAATTCCTCCATATGCAGCAATATATTGATCCTGCCAACCTCCAGGTTCATGAAGAATATCACGTTCAATTTTTACTGCCTCTTCAGCTAATTGCTTAGGTGATACTACTTCTCCTATCCAAGTATGTAAAGCATTTAAGAGTCCGACTAAAAATGATGATGATGATCCTAAACCAGTCCCTCCAGAAGGGATTTCGGTGATACTTACTATTTGAATTCCAGATTTTATATCTAGCATTCTTAATGCTTCACGCACAGTTGGATGTTGAATCTGTTCTATCGATTTAAGTGCATTTTCAGTTTTAGAATAGCTTATCCTAATTTCATCTTTATAGAAATTTTCCGCAACTGTTACATAAATATATTTGTTTATTGTAGAAGATAATACGGCACCTTGGTGGTAATTTTTAAAATATTCTGGTAGATCCGTACCTCCCCCAGAAAACGTTATCCTCAATGGTGTTTTAGAAGTAACAATTTTAAAATTGTTGGACATTACATCAAATCCTCAACTATTTTTGATATGATATGGATTATAGCAGTTGTACATTCCTGAATAAAAGAAGTTCTACTTGATCCTATCTTGATAATGTGATCTTCACTTAATATTTCTAATATTTTTCCACCAGAGATTCCAGTGATTCCATAATTTTCACACCCAATTTTCTTAGAAACTTCCAATGCCTTAATCACATTTATAGAATTTCCACTTGTGCTGAGACCTAGGATGAAATCCCCTTTCTTTGCAAAAGCGTTGATTTGCCTTGAGTATATTTGGTCAAAACCATAATCATTTCCAATTGCAGTTATTGAAGAAGTGTTAGTATGCAATGCCATAGCTGGCAATGGATTTCTTTCGCGTTCAAATCTTCCAACGAATTCTGCTACTATATGCTGAGCGTCGGCAGCGCTTCCTCCGTTTCCCATTACTATCAATTTATTTCCAGAATGAAAGGCTTTTGATAATGCAATCCCAAATTCATATATTTTATTCACATCCATTGAATTTCTTACAATAGAACCATCTTTTAAGTACTCATTAATATGCTCTTTATCCACTTTTAACCATTATTATCGTGCATAATATTTTTTCTATGTTAAATGAACGTATACTTAAGATAAGTTAAACTAGTTAGACTACATAATTCCAGTTGAATGAACCAAAAGGTTGTATTCATTGATAGGGATGGGACTATTAACAAAGATTGTCCATATTGCCACAATATTGCTGACTTAGAATTGTACGAAGATGCAATAAAATTAATGAAAAAATATCAGGATAAGGGATACATTATCATAATTATAACAAATCAATCTGGAATAGGAAGAGGATATTTTACTGAGAACGAATTTCACATCTTTCATGACGAAATTTTACGAATATTAAAAACAAAAGGCATCAATATAACAAAAACCTACTATTGCCCGCATAAGCCTGAGGAACAATGTAATTGCAGAAAACCCAAAACAGGAATGATAGAGCAGGCACTAAAGGATTTTGACATCGATCTTAAAAATTCTATAATCATTGGAGATAGGGAAGATATAGAGGGTATAATGGCAAAAGCAATTGGAATAAATTGTAAAATTATCAATAGACAGAATTTAGAATAATTTACTTTGAAGACATGTTTCCTGTTTATAAAGAAAGAATTTTAATGTCAAGATACCATTTAAATGAAAACAATGCACATATAAGACTGACATTTGCCAAGTAGGAAACGGAGAATAAACATAATTCAGTTGAAATAAAGAACATAAAACGATCCCACACATGTATAATGTTATAAATCCGTCTATGCTCGATTGGAGATCGAGTGAGACTCTTCAGAGAGTCACTTTGACAAGTTAGAAAAAACCACCTATGCTGCTTTACCTCAATGGATGATGTGGTGAACAACACTGGAAAGGTCCCATTAAATGGGATCGGTTGGTGGGAACCCTTATAACTTGTCAAAACGGCAGGAACATTAATAAAACTAAGAAGATGTGATGGTTTGGGATAAGTATGGATGAGGCAGCCTTTGTGTGGTGCACATAATTGACTGGTAACTCAAAATGAATAAATATTTATTTTGATGTTCTATAATCGCTGTATGAGGTTAGCTTATGTTGGAGATTTCATAAATCATGGAAAATCATTACAGACTACAGGTACACCATTGGTAATTCTTTTATCAATGCTGAACGAGGTAAAGACAATTGATGTTTACTGCCCATTTGAGAATGAATTAACTGAACCATTTATTTTACCGGATAAGGTAAAGTTAATGCCTTGTTATGAATATAACAACACTCTATCAATATTTAGCTTAATGGCAATAAGAAATGGAAATTATGATCTGATAATTTTTAATATCTTACCTACTGGTTTTGGAAATAAGAGTTTAGCCAATCTTTCAGGTCTCTTAGTTCCATTTTCACTTAAAAAACTTTATCGATTTAATAACGTAAAAATGATATATCATAACTCGGTTTTTACAAATAACATAGAGAAATTAGGATACAACTCTTCTTTCGACAAATTTAGAGCCATAATACTTGGAGTTATTGAAAGAATGCTTTTCAAAAATGTTGATACATTTGTTCTATTAGACTTCTATAAAGAACAAATAACAAAAAGAATTGGTGATAATATGATAAAAGTAATGAAGGGGAATTATCTGGAAGCCATTACAACTATCTATATGAATGGAATGATGAACGAAGTTATTCAAAAACCTCTGAATGATCAAACAATTATTCTAATTCATGGAACGTGGGGGCCACAAAAAAATCTGGAACTTGCTTTACAAGCCACACGTAATCTCAGGGATTTGAAGGTTGATTTTAAGTTGATTCTATCAGGAGGAATAAACCATCATTTTCCCAAATATAAGAATACATTCAATGAATTACTTATCAAATATTCTGATGTAGTACATAAATATCTGGGATATGTTAAGGAGAAAGATATCATGGACCTTTTCGTTAGAGCTGATCTTGTTATTTTGCCTTATAACACCCCTGGTGGACATTCAGGTGTTCTTGAACAGGCCATATTTTTTGATGTACCTGCAATAGTTTTAGATTTTCCAGAATATCGTGAAGAGGCTAGAGGAAAAGGAAATGTTGTTTTCTGCAATAGTGACGAAATTGAGATCACAATTAAAAAAGTTTTGTTGCGAAATTCCAAAAAAACCAATCTTATAACTAAAAATCTAATAATGGATTCTATAGAAAATATTTCAATTTTATTAAGTGGGTGAATTTCTGATTAATAGCAAAATCTTCAACGTGTTAATTTACTCAGATCATTTTTATCCCTTAATAGGGGGAAGTGAAAATTATTCAATGGATCTGGCAATGGAACTTTCTAGGCAGGGGCACAATGTTTCGGTTATAACTTCTGATCAAGCAATGGTGCCTGACAATTTTCCCTTTAAAATATATAGGTTAGCAAAACCGTTCTCAATTAAAAGAATTAACATTAATTTCTTGGAAATCCCACATATTGTGAAAGCGTTTAAACCTGATATTTTTCATATTAGCTACCAAACTGGAGGTGAAAATCTTCTAATTCCCCTAATTAGAATCTTGAAAATTCCAATTATTCTGACTTATCACGCTGACCATGTTACTATAAGAGGAAGAATGATCGATGAACTACAGATGGTTTCGACCTTTAGAATGGTGAATATGATTCTTGTGCAGTCCAAAAGAGACATGAATAAGTTGAAACGTAAAGGGATACCTAACAGGAAACTAATATTTCACAATTTTAACGGTATCGACACAGAAAAATACCAATGTTCTAACGATATTAAAAAAGAAGCTAAAACTCATGTAAAATTAATATGTATTTCGAGACTTGACGATTCTCATCTTTATAAGGGGGTAGATCACCTTATAAATACAGCTTTCGCAAATAAAAATTTTTTTGCTGAAGGAAAAATATCACTCAAAATAATTGGTGATGGAAATCTAAGAAAAAAATTAGAAATGCTAGTAAAATCACACAATCTACCAAACGTTATCTTTGCAGGGAATCTTAGTGGCTCTGACCTTTTGAAAGAACTTTGTTCTTCTGATTACTTGATTTTGCCGTCGGTTAACGATGCAGAAGGGTTTGGAAGAACAGCACTTGAAGCAATCGCTTGTGGGATTCCAGTTGTAGTTTCTAAGTATGCTGGAATTTCTGAAATAATAGATAAGTATCGAAGTGGAATAGTATATGACCCTTTTTGTACCCCTAATGTGTTTGAAATTATATACGAGTCTTTTTCTAAATATCGTAATAATATTGAAGCCAAAGTCAGAAACGGTTACAAAATGATAGAAGCAGAAAAACTCTCATTATCCACTAGTGTAAACTACACTGTAAACCTTTATGAGAAATTAATACAAATAAAACCGTAACAATTACAACTTGAGGTTCGAATAACTAATTGATTTTTCATTTTATATCTTAGAATCAAAAACAGCGATATTAATTGAAAAAAAATCTTAATTCTTTCCCACTTTGTGTTTATTTTACTTCATTTCTTCAAATCTAATGAAAATTTAAACTGTTACAGTAAAATTGTAGTATTATCATTCATGTACGCTGTATGCGAAGCATGCAAACATGAATTTAATTCTTCTGATGGTTGTCATCACATGACGATATGGGTCGCACTGTTCATTATAGTTTATGGACGTTACACAAACGTTCTCTTTTTTGATATTCTTTGTTCACCCTTATGGATTCGGTTGTCAAGTCTCGGTTTCTTGCATTCTTGTGTTGGTCCCGTTGTATCACTTAGGATCATGGCCAAAACATTACTTAGTCTTGTATACTGTGATACCCGGTTTGGTAGATTAATAATGGGATGAAATCCAAAGATAGTAAGGGAAGTTGCCTAAACTCTGCCCTTTTGAATCGAACATGTTCCTTAAAAAATTTCTAGGTTAAGGTTGAACTTGTTAACATGGAACTTAAATTATCAACAAGATTCATTAAGCAATTCACTATGCGTGGTGTTAAAACGAATGAAAATTATGAATAATAAAAAAATTTGAATTATCAGATAATATTATACATTATTTAGTGCTAATATTTAAATATATTGGATTAATTGTTTGGTGTGCCTACGAATCCTATGAAAAAAAAAGAAGGAATGAAAATTGCTTTAGTTACAGGTATTACAGGTCAAGATGGATCTTATTTAGTAGAATATCTTATTTCAAAAGGATATGAAGTACATGGTATTGTAAGAAAAGCGAGCAGTTTTAACACGCAAAGAATTGATCATATATACATAGACCCTCATTCCTCAGATGCAAAATTTTTTTTTTATAATGCTGATTTGTTAAGTTCAGAATACTTATCTGATCTTATTTATAATCTTAAACCTGATGAAGTTTATAATTTGGGTGCACAAAGCCATGTTAGAACAAGTTTTGATATTCCGGAATATACTGCAAACGTTAACTCCCTAGGTACAGTTAGATTATTGCAGACTATATCAAAGGGCAGTAGTGATACAAAATTCTATCAAGCGTCCACAAGTGAATTGTTTGGGAACACACCACCACCGCAGAACGAGAATTCGAGATTTGACCCTCAAAGTCCATATGCAATATCTAAATTATATTCATATTACATTGTAAGAAATTACAGAGAATCGCATAATTTGTTTTGTACTAACGGAATATTGTTTAATCATGAATCCCCGAGAAGAGGAGAAACATTTGTAACCAGAAAAGTAACAATGGCTATTGCACAAATACTTTTAGGTAAACAGAAGTTCATATATATGGGAAACCTAGATTCAAAGAGAGATTGGGGATTTGCGCCTGAATATGTTGAATTTATGTGGAAAATGCTCCAGGAAGAAAGTCCAGAAGATTATGTCATAGGTACTGACCAGTTACACAGTGTCAGGGAATTTTTAGACGCCTCATTTTCTTACGTAGGATTAAACTGGGAAAATTATGTAAAAATAGATCCTAGTTATATGAGGCCTACGGAAGTTAATGAACTTTGCGCTGATTCATCTAAAGCTAAAAAATATATGGGTTGGAAACCAAAAATAAAATTCAGTGAGTTGATTAAAATAATGGTGGATGCAGATATGCGAAAAGTGGGACTAAACCCAATTGGCGAAGGCGATAAAATTTTAGCAAATATGTTTCCAAATAGATGGTGGGGGTCAGATTAATGGTATATTTAAAGGATAAAAGGATATTGATAACTGGAGCATCTGGATTTCTTGGCAAAGAAATTTTAAATTCTATGAATAGATTGGGGCTTGACAAGGACAACACCATAATAGGCATTAGTAGCAAAGATTATAATTTAATGAAGCCTGAAAGTGCAATAATAGCGTTAAAAAACTATGATGTTGTAATAAATTTGGCTGCCAATGTTGGAGGTATAGGGTATAACAGAAACTTTCCCGGTAAGTTATTTTACGATAACATAACAATGGGTGTTAATGTTATTGAGGCTGCTAGAATAAATAACGTGGAAAAATTAATACAGATAGGGACTGTGTGCTCATATCCTAAAACCCCACCACATTTTCCATTCTTAGAATCTGATTTGTGGATGGGATTTCCAGAAGAGACTAACGCTCCTTATGGCATCGCAAAGAAAGCTCTCTTTACCATGGGAGATGCTTACCGTGCACAATATGGATTAAACATTGTCAGTTTGTTAGTTGTAAACCTATATGGCCCTGGTGACAACTTTGACGAGAAAAACTCTCATGTAATACCGGCGTTAATAAGAAAAATCAGTGAAGCGAAGGAAAAAGGTTATCCTTCTGTGACTCTTTGGGGTACAGGGGAGGCTTCAAGAGAATTCCTCTATGTATCTGATGCCGCTGAAGGGATAATACTTGCAACAAAAAATTATAATGAGCCAACCCCGTTGAATTTAGGATCTGGATCTGAGATAAAAATAAATCATCTTGCAGATATGATAAAAAAAATTATAGGATACAAAGGAACAATAAAATGGGACACCTCTATGCCTGATGGGCAACCTCGGAGAATGCTTGATATATCACTTGCTCATAATAAAATTGGTTTTTCACCAAAGATCAGTCTAAACGATGGAATAGAGAAAGTTGTTAATTGGTATAAACAAAGCAAAAATGGTGAAAAGTTTGAGTGATAACGTACTATCTATATATGTCTCATCTACTGATAGGTACGATTGGTTACATGAAGGATTCTTTTTCTATTTTCACAAATACTGGTCAGATTGCCCTTATGAGATATATCTTGGATCCGAAACTAAGGAATTTCACGATAATAGGGTTAATTCATTGACAATAGGCGAGGAAACACAATGGGGAGATCTCACAATAAAAAACCTAGAGAAAATACAAAGTCCCTATATCTTGTTAATGTTGGATGATTTCTTTTTAGAAAGAAATGTTGATTCAGATGTTATAAAGGCTATAATAACCAAAACTCAAGAATTAGGGGCTAAACATGTTAGGTTGAGTGAAAATGGGTTGCCTAAAAAACTATCCTTGAACGAAGTTGAAAATGGGTTTATTAATATTTGTCAATCAAAATATTACAGGTGTTCGCTCCAAACTGCAATATGGGAAAGAGAATATTTATTAAGCATTTTGAGAAGCGAGGAAAATCCATGGGAATTTGAATTACGTGGCTCTGAAAGGATATCTTGTTCGGATGGTATATATTTCCTTAAGAAGCAACCTCTTATCTTTCATTTTGGGGGAGTTGCACATAAAGGATATCTGGAACGAAAATTTGCAAAGAGAATGCAAAAGGATGGACTGTTGTTTAATAATAGATATGTTATGACACGTAGACGACAAATACTTAAATTCTTGGAAGATTTACACAATGATTTACATCTTTCAAACAAAATTCCTCAAAAAATTAAGAATTTTGTAAAAAGAAAAATGGGAGAATCTAAGTTTGGACAGTAATGATATACTCACCTTTTTTTTTGAACAGTTATAATAGGAAGTACAAACACAAAAACATATTGAGAGGAGTGCATAGGGTGCGTTTGAAATTCAGGCTCATTTTATAAGACAAGATATTGAGATGTTTGGAAAATTCACTATAAAACAGAAATCCCAATTCTGGTTGAATCTTTTGCAGTAACAAATCTAGTTGAAAACTTACGAAGAGAGGAATGTAACTATTGCACCAATACACGGGTTGAAAGAAATCTTTATAGAATCCTGCAAAAATGGATTATTCCAATCACACAATAATAATAACTGCAAGAAAGAGATCAATGAATTGAAACACATCCCACCGTGGAGTAGACGATATTTGTGATAACCACTCTCAAAAAAAGAGTGTTTCTTTTAAGTATTTCAGCAGAAAGGAATATTACAAGATTTTTATATATTACAAAAGATTCAATAGTGTTGAAAAGAAACGATCATGGTACAATGAAATTATAAAAAAAATTATGCTTATAATAGCGAAGGAAAGCACAACTTGGATATACAGAAGAGCGTGGGTATTATACCGCTTCTTTATTACAAGCATATATGCAAAGATCACTCGGTGGTTGATGAGATCACTTGAGCATGCTTTCTCATACAAAAAAGTATGATAGAAATAAACGGACTTATTAACCTTGATGATATGAATAGTCAATTGGAGGCAGATATAAGTTACATGGGAACTATAAGAAAAACATATGTTTCTTTCCAAGATGAATTTAAATAAAAACGTGGAAGTGATGAAGATTCAGGAAACGAACATTGGATGAAAGATACAGAAAGTGGAGAAAGGAGGTTAAAAGCATATGGCTAATTGGAAACTAAGATTGCTATCAAAAATTCACAGTTTCATATCAATAAAATATTCACAATACTCAAAGATTTTATACCCAATAACATTTTTTTCTATTGCGGCACTTCTCGTTTTTCACAAACTTTTCTTTCAAATGAATGGTTATTTTGACTTTGGAAATATGTTGAGTATATATGATAGTAAAAGTTATATTGAATCTGTTTTTCCACTATTTAACCCTTATCAAAATAATGGATTTATTGAAATAATTCCTCCCATGAATATCGAATTTTATATAATTGCACACATTTTATATTATTTTTCCAATGCAATAAACGCAGGTTTTTCAGTAAAAGTTCTTGTCTTTTTTTCAGTAATTATGTTGTCTATGTCCTTTTATTTTTTCGTATCACAATTGACGAACAAAATTGTAGCAAGGTATATTTCCGCGACATTTTTTACTTATGGACCTTTTTCACTCGAGTTATTTGCTCAAGGTGATTTTTGGTACTTTGTCTTTGAATCTTTCTTTATTCTCTCCGTTGCATTACTCGTTCAATTTTACAAAACTGGAGGAAATAGATATTATATATTCTCTGGTTCCCTGCTTCTACTTTTTCTCAGCTGTGGATTTAATGATATATTTTACACAGGACTTGTAGAATTTCTTATTTTTGGTCTATTCTCTATATATGTATTCAGTTCAAAATATCACTGGAATATCTTTAGGCAAACCTTGAAATTTTTTGCAATGTATCTATTTATAATTCCGATCTCGCTTCCCTTAATTTATGGTTTATTATTTCCAACATTTTCCCTTTCTCCATCATCACCACTTGGACTGCCCTTAACTGTTTATTTAAATAATAGTATTGGAATAATAAAAACCCTTTCGCTAGAATCCTATCCACCAAACATTGCTTGGACTTCTGTACATGGCACATTCGGGATACTATTTCTCCCTTGGCAGTATACTGAGTTTGCAATTATAATATTCTCTCTAATAGTTGGGTTTATTTATTTGAATGGGAAAGCAATAATAATCTCCATATTAACTATCACATCTGACCTTATTGCATCCGGAACAAAGAGCCCTATCGGTACTATTTTAATTTGGGCCTATAAGAATCTTCCAGGGTTTCAACTCCTAAACTATCCCTATATCATAACTTGGACTGTTAGCACAATTTTATTATCACTATTATTTGGTCTTGTGTTAGATTTGATTTTAGTAAACAAGAAGCCGGATAACGTTAGATTCCAAAAATATAAGAATGAGATATATAAAATATTTCAATATCGAAAAGTGGCATTTACCATTTTTACCGTCTCAATTTTGTTTGTAATAGTTGTTCCAGTGACCACGCAGGGATACTATGGAAGTAATGGTATTCACACTAGTTACATTCCTAATGACTATGAGAACCTCTCTGGGTATCTGACGAAACTGAATAACAACTCATATTATGGAGTTGGTTTTTTAAACCCATCAAATTACATATTTTATAACAACTTAAGTGAATTTCCATTAACAAATCCATTAATGTATGATATACCCGTTAGGACTCCCGCGATTCCGGGATATATTTCAGAGCCCCTCCCATCATATAATTTTTTCAATTGGGCTTATTATGAGTTTTACTCTAATTCCACTCATTATTTTCCTGAGATAATGGCAAGCGTAGGATACAAATACATGGTGAATCTATATAACACTAATTCAGCTGATTTTTATCCAAATTATATGACTAAATTAACCTTAAACGTTAATTCTTCCAGTTTACTGGAAAAACAGATGAACATAATGGAAATAAGAAATGCAAAGAATTACTCGGTTTACTCATATAGCGATAATTTTTCGTTAATAGGAGAAGTAAAAAGCTATACTATTTTCGCAGGTAATTACAATCTCATTAATGCAATGGCATCGGATGGGGTTAATATTCTTAATTTTACGCCATTGTTCCTCTCAGATACTTTGAATTACAATCTCTCCAACATTCTAAATAATACTTCAAGCATAGTTGAATTCAACAATAATGGTTTAGAGAATCTAATTCTTATGCATTCTCCAAACTATAGCAGTATATTCAAACTAAATAATAAAAGTGATGGTTGGGAAAATAGTTTTTCGCAACTTACAAATTGGTATGTGAACGAGGTGGCTCAACCATCTCAATTTCTAGAGGCAAATTGTAATTCATCAATAAGTATCCCTATCAATAATTATGATTATGGGAATAAATTATGGTTAAAAGTACTTGAAAGCGATATACAAGGCAATTCTATCCAAATTAAAGCTGGAAACATGACTCTGGACAAGATAAGCACATACAACTCATCTTTAAACTCTAACACAACAGGATTTCAGTGGATTAATGTCACTATACCAAGATCACTTTCCGTAAACAAGCTCTCAGTAAATGTAATAGGAAATTACAACGGTTTAGAGGCCTTTAGCTTTGAACCCAAGTTATGGTATCCACATGAACTTAAATTTATACATAAAATAATTTCTGCAAGAAACATATCAATAGTTGATTTCGCAAATATGAGTTCGTATTCGGTAAAAGAACTATATGCAGCTCATTCAAAATTAAACGGACTAATATCCCTTAATTCGACCATTAAACCTAATTTGATTGGCTTGTCTTTGTCAGGAGTGAAGAATGCAAATCACATTTTTTTAAGAGTGCCATATCAGAAATTTGCATCAAGCAACCAATATAAATTTTTAAAGCCAGCATTCAATTCCTTAGGGACGACATTAACTGTCTTAAAAAGTGGGGGGAGTGTAGAGATATTGGTATACGATTTGAATCCTATAATAATCTCCTATACAATATCTTTATCAACGGTTATTATATTCCCATATGTGATTAGAGTTATATATAAGAGGAGACGCTAGTATGAAAAATTTTAGTTTTGGAGAATTTAAAAAATTGCCAGCAATATTACAAATACATGTATTATTAAGAGTCTTATTGAAGCAATACACTAATGTGAAAGATTTAATGCATGAATTTAATAAAATCCTGAAAAATGATCTTGTTTTAAATTTTCAAAATATGCATGTTCCTCATATGAGGAATGAATATATGATGATAAGGAAATTTTCAATTATGGATCTTCATACAAGAACAAATACTTTAGAATGCAGTTTATCTTCTTTTTATACTTCAACGTTGATTTAAATGGAGAGTAATAAATTGAAACAAAACTATTACGAAAGCAAATTTTTTATAATTTTACGTTCTTTCTTCCTATTCAAATTAAGGGATATTAAAGAAAATAGAATTTTTTTGAAGAGGCCATTTTTATCTATGCTTAAGATTGCATTTTTTGCACCTCCATGGTTGTTTATTAGAGGTGATGGATTTCGCCTGTTCATAGCAAACAGAGATGAACTCTTCAGAGAACGTTTTAAGTTTCTTCATTCTGTTTCCTATCGCGGAAACGAAGTTGTCAAGGAAGGTCAAAATGGCGATGAAATCAGCTTTATTCTTTCCAATAATGGTGATATTTACAGAGCATTTGTCAACGAAGAATATTCTTGGTTACCTATAAAGAATCGTATAGTCGTTGATATAGGTGCTGCAGTAGGTGACTCAGCTCTTTATTTTGCTTTGATGGGAGCTACGCATGTATATGCTTTTGAACCGTTTCCAATCACGTTTGAAAAAGCACAAGAAAATATCAGTCGAAATAATTATAGTGAAAAGATAACATTGTTTAACAAAGGAATAGGTCATAGGAATAAACTTTTTTTGGATCCGAAGTTTGTTCCAAACAATTCCAGTAACGTCTTCAATCACATATCAGAGAATGGTGTTCTAGTTGAGATTATTGAGCTTAAAAATTTATTGCAGCAAATAGGAGAATCTAACGATATAGTTCTAAAAATGGATTGTGAAGGCTGTGAATACTCTGCTATACTAGATGAGGATTGCAATGTTCTCAGGAGGTTCTCTTACATTGAGATGGAGTACCATAACGGCTATAAAAACATCAAAGAAAAACTAGAAAGTTGCGGTTTTTTGATCACTTACGACAAACCAATCAGAATGAAAAGCCGCGACCTCAATGGTTATATTTATTATGGGCATCTTAGGGCTACCAGAAAGGATTAGTCAAATCGCAGTATTTATTAAATTAAAATATGGATGATGATAAAAATTAGTATTGAAGGGTTTGTAAGGAGAAGAAAATGAAGGTGAAGAACACAACGCGTTTAGAAATAACTATCTGGGGGGTTTCTTCAACGAACATTTCTGTTTCAAATTATGGTGATTTTTATTAATAAAAAATTCCTGCTTTATGTACCAGGGTCTTCTTTGAATGAATTTCATAAACGTTCCCCTTGGATTCAACTTCCAATAGCATTCAATAAAATAGGGAATCAATCCACTCTAATCTGTGGTAAGTTTGACTTAGCAGATTTTGATGAGTTTAAAGTTTATGAAACAATTAAGCTGAACAATAATTTGATAAGATCGATTTTTGAGCCAATTTTAGCCTTTAAAATAATTTTTAAAGAAAGACCTAGAATTGTTATGATTTCACCCATTGGTTCATATTTGTTTACAATATTACCATTAATTTTTATGACAAAATTGTTATTATTTAAAAAAAATAGACCAAAGTTTTTATTAAAATCGGATTGGAATTTGGATTATAGTGGTTTATCATTTGTAAAAAGAACTCTTTTGAACACATTGTTTGAATTCTCTTCGCGAATATTTGACTTCGTAACTATTGAAACATATTGTGGTGTATACAAAGCTAAGAAACTCCCACTTGTCTGTTCTGATAATATTGTGCGATTTCCAATAGGATTCCCGTCAAATTTTATGTCTATTAGGAAATATGACAACGGAAAGAGAAAAAAGATTGTTTTGTGTGTTGCAAGGATCGCCAGAATGAAGGATCAGTTAACTCTTATTAAAGCATTTGGAAAGGTATCAAAATCAATTATAGATTGGAAATTGATTCTATCTGGGCCAATCGAAGATTCCGAATATATGAATGAAATTAATGAAGAAATAAGGGTTCTAGGAATATCGGAAAGCATAGAATTTACTGGTTTTTTGGAGGAAAAGCAACTTCTTCATTTATACGAAAAGGCGAGTATATTTTGTCTTCCTTCTCGGTTCCTCGAAAGTGCGGGTCAAGTGAAATACGAAGCTATAGCTTCCGGAATACCCGTCATATCCTCTGATGTTCCATGCAGAGAAGATAACGAAGAGTTAGGAATAATGGTGTTTAATGCAGGGGATTATGAAGACCTTGCTAAAAACATAAAAATACTTATGGAAAACGAAGAACTTAGAAAAGAGTATTCCATTAACTCGCAATTAAAACTTAAATCTTACGAGGAACTGGTTTTGGATTTGTATAATAATTTTATTTGTAAGATGTAATGAAGAAATATATTAAATTTTCCATGCCTTTCTTTCGAAATTATATGCTCTTCTCTCATTCCCACCCATAGCATGTCCAAGAATTCTATGTTCTTGTACAAATGCAGGTATATTTAGATCACAAATAGTGCAAATGAGATGTTGTTATTTTTGCACCTTGTAAAAACTTTCATATGTAAATTAATTTTACCTTACTGTATTCCACGCTTCCTAGGTTTCTCATTTCACTATTTGATTCAAGTTTTTCCTCTGAATCTCTTCGCGTTCATCTTGATTCTGAATAAATACCCCACATTTGGATTTATGGCATCCTAAGTTACTAAACAGAAGTAATGAGAGCCATAATATCATTTTATATTATAAATGGTTTATCTGAATTCAGAATGTGAAGCACAATTCTATAATCTACACATATTGAATAAATTGTGCCACAATACCGTGTAGAATGGCGCAGAATTGTAATTAATGATTTATCTTGATTCTGTTTTTCCATTCTTTTTCAGTATCAGCATATGGGGGTTGTGTACGGCCAGAGCAATCTCTTCATCCGAATACAATCTTTCAACAGTCCTGTATGATGCATCAATGCATAGTACCATGGAGAATATGCCAAGCATGATTGCAAACATCCTGTTGGATTCCCAAACAAGCTGCCTGATCATGAGAAGTTTCAATCTCTGTTGCAGTGACATTGAATGTGTATACCTTGGGCAATGAATAATCCTTATTGTTGATACGACCTTATCAATCAAGGGTTCAAGGTCCTTCATTGCAGTTTTGATCCTCTGTGAGAATTCCTGTTCATATGTCCCCCATTCCCTCTCCTTCCAGGGATAATCCAAGCGATATTTCTTCCTGCGTATTTCATCAATCTGCTGCAGATTGTACCTGATGCCATCCACGATTATTCTTTCCATTACAACACATTATCTATATGTGAGTCGAAAGATCTTTGCCCTTGACAATAATTTAAGCCTGTAACTGATGATCAAATTGATGGAATACTGGAAAGTGTAAATGGCAAGTGAATTCTGTCCAATTATGGCAAACGATAAGTATCCAGTTTTGGCAATCGAAAAATAACCAGTACCGCATGCAGAGTCTGGGTGCAGCGGGTTGCTTGAACAGGAGGGATGGTACATGATAAAGAGCATGAAGGATCAGGGGCTTTCCATCAGTGAGATTTCAAGGGGAGACTGGGGATAAGCAGGACAACTGTAAGGAAATATCTCAGATCAGGAAAGTTGCCACAATATCAAAGGATCCCTGCAGGATCCATGATCAAAACGTATATTCCTCTCATGAGGGAGATGATTGATGTGCACAATCTCTCTGCAGTGAGGATATACGAGGAGCTGAAGAAGAAAGGATTCCAGGGTTCATATTCCCTTGTGAAGCAGTACAGC
>JAKBQK010000479.1 GCA_021835265.1 Thermoplasmata archaeon | reverse complement strand
AAGCTGATCCTTATTCAAGTGCTTAAGAGAAAACTCGCTGTTCTGCACTTTTGTTCATATAGTTGGGAACTATTTGAAACTATTCTGACTGGCAACATATCTCATTGAAGGGCTAAATAAGAGTTAAAAGGATATTAGAGCGATTTAAAAGAATCTATTGCAACGGAGGAAAACCTTCACCCAGAGAATCATCAGGGTCCACTATCCATGTTGCAAAGCCAGTAAGTTGATATCCCTTGTCTACCGTTTTAATTTCCGGAACTATTGCATCATAATTTTGAACTTTTTTGATTCCCTGGATTCTTCCAATGAACATAGTATCTATCGCACTAATGAATTCCACATCCATTTGCGTATTAATATTACCCAAATTGTAAAGGTAAGCTAAATGAGCAGAGGAACTGGTTCCTGAAGGCGATCTGTCTATTAGAGGGCGCTCAGGTGATCCAAAAATCAGAATTCCGTAATATTGCAATGGATTTTGAGAAACTTTTTGAGAAAATCTAATACCGTAGAGACCTTTTAAATGTTTATCTAAGGGATGGACGGGCTGTTCATTTTTAAAATTGTTCCATATCTCTTTAGTAATTTCTATTAGTTCTGGGATAATCTCAGGTTTCCATTTAAGGTGAAGTTCATCCATATCAACGATCCCATAGAAATCTCCCCCGAAAGCTATAGTTACATTGATATTGCCATATTTTCTTAGATTGATCATTTTTATGTTCATAACAAAAGATGGCACATTGATCATATGCATTTGTTTAACAGATCCATTTTCTGAATCTGCCGAAAGTTGTATTATCCCGGCAGGGGTGTCAAATACTAATTCTGACTTATCCTGAATGCCTTTTATCAACTTATGTTCGAGAGCGTAACTGGCAAACCCAATTGTTGCATGGCCACACATATCATGCCATCCTGAGGTATCCATGTAAAGAATTCCAAAATCAGCAAAATCTACAGAAGGAGAGGTTACTATAATTCCGTAATAGTTACTTCCTCCCCTAGGTTCAAAGATGAGCATTTTACGAATCCATTCATAATTTTCCTCACAGTATTCCTTCTTTTCAGCCATATTCTTTCCGGGTACATTTGGCATCATCAAAATTCTAACTGGCATGCCTGCATTATGTAATTCTATTGTAGACAGTTCTTCCTTTGTGGTTCTAAACTTACTCATGAGTTACTTACATGCATCATATTTATAAATATAGGGTGTATTGAGTCTTATAAATAGTCAGATATATGTCAAACAATATTAGCAAAAGAGAATATTGGGATATTCCCACACAGCGTATCCCTTAGCTCATGATCGGATAGACAATATAGTTTATCCCGAACAAAGGAGAAGAAAATACACAGAGAGGCAGATACCTAAGATTCTCATACTTTTGCTGAAATTCATTATCGCATTCAGATCAACCAAGATATACCATCTTTTAAGACCATATCAAGAAGGGCACGATCATTTGATCTCCATGTCATGAACAGATCAATAACATTCAACTATTTCCTAAAGGAATGTGTAGCCATTGATTGATTCACATTCCACACCTGCAAGTATTACACTGCAATGAGGAGAAAGGCATGGGGATAACAATTATTTAAGGTGGCAAGAGTTATAGTTTGATATAATCTCATAATAACCAGTACATATGTTTTTGGCAAAATAACTTCGAACAAATAAGAAATGATTAAATTTATACTAAGATAATTAATGAGTTCTGTAGATAATTATGGAAGAACTAGGGAATTACATAATTGTAGGCGCAGGCAGCACTGGCACAAGCATTGCATACCACCTTGCCTCAATGGGCCGAAAAGTAACTGTAATAGATGAAAATGCAGTGGCTTCTGGGAATACTGGAAAATCAAGTGCACTTATTCGGACTCATTACAGTAACCGGATCATCGCGAAAATGGCTCTTTACTCACTAAAATTTTTTGAGAATTTTAACTCTATCGGCTATTCAGGATTCACAAAAACTGGCATGATTTTCCCATTTGATGATAAATATACAAAAGTTGCATTAGACAATGTTGCAATGCTAAGAAACGTTGGGATAAACGAACAGGAAATTTCTCCTACAGACATAAAAAAGTTCTATCCTGACGTGAATCTTGATGGATACGATTACGTCACATACGAACCGGACAGTGGTTATGCTGATCCAGTGTCAACTGCGAATTCATTTATGTCCAAGGCAAAAGAGCTTGGTGCGAACCTTATCCTAAAGAGGCATGTCTTGTCTGTTGACTCCACGAGAATGGGACCAGAAGTGAATCTAAAAGACGGAACCAAGATAAGGGGAGAGAAAGTCATTCTTGCTACAAATGTGTGGACCAATGACATATTAGCTAGTTCAGGAATAACTTCGAAGAAACTTTTACCAATAACCGCATCGATGCATTCTATAGTCTACCTCAGAAGGCCTGTTGAATACAACGGCCCTAAACCCACTCTCTGGGATCCACATCAGCTTGCGTACTACAAAATGGAAGGAACGAGTGTTACTGCTATAGGAAGCCTAGACCCTGCAGTTGATGAACAACCAGTAGATATCCATTCTAATTTGCCGGAGACCGCAGAACAAGACTACATTGAAGAGTATCTTTCTAGATTAACTAAAAGGCTTCCTTCAATGGGTAAAGCAACCTTGATATCCACGCTCAACGGACTCTACGATATGAGTCCTGATGGACAGGTTATATGTGACGAACTGTCATCTGAAGGTCTTGATTCAGTTTATGTATTTGCTGGGCTTAGTGGTCACGGATTCAAACTTAGTCCTGCCTATGGAAGAATGGCAGCAGATATGCTTATTGGAAATGACCCGGAGAATAGTGAATTTGACTGGCGACCTTTCAGCAGAGAGCGATTTAATAACGGCCACTTGATAAAATCCCGTTATTCTGAGATTGGAACCATATATTAATAGAGAAGCGGTTTTATTTTTCCCTTAGATTTTTACCTTTTATTACATGACTGCGTCAAATAAAGCCTGCAATTACATTCTAATAATTATATGGAAACTCCTAATTTACGCATTTTTTCAATAAAATAAAATATATTTTATGTATGTTCAATTCTTTATTCTTAGATGATAAAGTTTCCTTAATAATAGGAATTAATAATGAATGTTTGATGGGTAGAAAAATAAACCCTT
>JAKBQK010000508.1 GCA_021835265.1 Thermoplasmata archaeon | reverse complement strand
ATGTAACCGCCTTTATTTTTCCCTATTAATGTTCTCATTGTTCCCTCCATAATATCCAATTATAATATCTGAAACATTGGTTCCGGTAAATCCCGTTTCAACCTGAACCGAATATCTTCTTGCAAACCCTGCAGAATCACTATTGTCAAGGTAATCTTTAAAATCAGCATTAATCGTTTCTCCTTTCAATTTATCATCAACCATCATTCCCATAAGTCCACTGTTACCATCATCACCGTCAGTTGCCGTGGACATTAATGAAAATACTTCATTTTTGTTCATTTCCAGCATTACTCTTAGAGAGAGTTCAGTATTTCTGCCTCCTTTCCCCTTACCATGGACCTTTGCTGTGGTCTCGCCAAAACCTGTAAACCAGAAAGGATTTCCCATTTCAGCAAATATCTTTCTCAATATTTGAGGAAGTTTTTTTGAAACATCCATAATATCTCCCATAAGTATTTTCCCGAGACTCACTACATTGTGTGGATCAGAATACATCTTAATGTTTGCTTTTAAGGAATCAGCAAACATTTCTCCACTCAGAATAAGTTCCATATCTGTTTTATTTTCATGACTCATGCTGTAACTGTTTGCAACGGGATGCAGACCTTCAGGAATACAGGAACTTTTGATACTGTCAAAATCAAAGTGATGTGCAGCAAAAGGGTTTGAGCCTATGAGGTATAATTCATTTGAGGGTACATCAGATATGAGCAGAATCATGTATCTGTTAAATTTCAATTTCTGAAGAATCTTGCCACATTTAACCGATGAAATACCGCACCTTAAAGCATTAAAAGATTCTATATCAGTGCCTGCGTCCAGCAAACATTTAGTTATTTTAGAGAACGTTTGATCGTCAATACCGCTTTCAGGTAATTCAAACAGTGCAGATGCTCCCCCCGAAAGGAGAACAATCAGATTTTCCTCCTTTGCATTCTCTAATAGAGTTAGAATCTTACGCGTTGAGTCGTATGAATCAGCAAATGGTATGGGATGATTACCCTTGAATATTTTAAGATCAGAATCAGAGGAATTTACTGCAAAAGGAGCGAGTATAATTTTTAATTTTGAAAATCTAAAGTTAGTATCCCTTAGTCCGGCAGCCATGGATTCCGCAGCCTTCCCAAGGGCAAATACAGCAGTTTTATCAGGTTCTAAATCAACATTTTCAAGCCTTTGAGCTACAATTTTACCAGGTTCATTTTCCAGAAATGTTTTACCTAATATATTCAGAATCTTATTTGCCCTTTCGACATTCAAAAAATTGTGATTCTTTGGGAATTCGCGTATATTCATTCAACCTCAAAATCCTTCAGATGCCATGCGATGATCCCTCCCGAAACACTGTATACAGGAACTTTGACCCTGCTCCTTAGCAGGGATGCCTCTCTCAAACTTTTACCCCCGCTGTTGCAAATGATGCAAATGGGAACCTTCTGATCCTCAAACCAATGAGACTTATCGATCATTTCAGGAAGTGATAAATTAATTGAACCTTTTATATGACCCAATTCTCCATTAAAATCTTCGGGGCTTCTTGAGTCTATTACCAGAACTCCCTTTGACTCAATCATATCTTTCAATTCTCCAACCGAGATTGTTTTCTTGACATTCATCCACTATTGTTATGAATAAATCGATATAAACTATTATGTGGGATTTCAAACGATGAATAAGGGAAATAAACAAAATAAATACTCAGAAGTCATTACTATTAATGAAGAGCGAAGTTAAGGCATTGATCTTCACTTCAATAGGACACTTTGCAAATGACGGGACATTTCTACTTTTCTCCGCGCTCATCGTTTTTTATTCTAACATAGGAATTCCTGTATATTTCACAGGTTCTTTGGCAATAGTATACACACTTCTCAGTGGTATCTTCGCCCTTTATGTGGGAAAGCTTTCTGATAAATTTAACAAGGATCCGGAGTTAATGTCAATTGGCATTCTAATAATGGGAATAGCTGTGGCACTTCTAGCACTTCCCTTCTATTCATCATATGGAGAATATTATACTGTCACCATGGGATCGCTTATTCTGGGAATAGGTCAGGCTTTCTATCATCCCATCGGAGCAAATATAATCAGATTTTCGAAGCCGGGTAGAGATATGTCTGACTTCCTGGGAATTAATGGATCCTTTGGAAGCCTTGGGAGAAGTCTTCTAATATTAGTATTTGGAGCATTTGTTCTTTCAACCGGTGATTTCACAGGTACTTTGCTTTATGCCATAATATTTATAGTTCTTTCAGGAATAATTTATTCTGGTACTTACAGGATAAGAAAACCGGAAAGAAAATCAGGTAAACAGAATAAATCCATGAAGGGTGAATTGACGGGTAATGCAGGTGTATGGGGATTCATAGCAGTCCTCACATCCTCATTCTTCCTGCGTTCAATGTTTCTGGGAAGTGTTTCTGTTTATATCTTCTCTTATCTCGATCAGATAGATGGCAACAGCAGCGCCCTGTCATTTATATTTCTTGGAGTTAGTCTGATGACGCCTGTCATAGGACAGCCCTTTTTTGGATATCTGACCCGTAAGAAGGGAGGTTTCCTCACAGTTGTTTTGACAGGTGTAATATCTTTTGTGATGTTTGTTGGCTTTTTAGCCACAAATATGTATTACATTGATCTTATTTTTTACTCTGTTTATGCATTTGCAGCTTACACCGGGTTTCCTACATTGCTAGGTTTTATAGGTCAGAATGTTCCAGCGTCCGTATCTGCTCGTGCAAATACCATTGCATGGGGGCTTGGAAATACTATTGGAAGCAGTGCAGGACTGGGCTTTTTCCTTCTCTTCTACAAAGTGCTGGATCAGAGCCTCCACACTGTGTTTATAGAAATTTCACTGTTCCTTCTTGCGTCAATAATAATTGCGCTGTTCATCCCAATGTATTCTAAGAAAATCGTTCATGAAACAGAAACTTGAAATTGATTGAATTATGTTGATCGATCATGATGAAAGGAGGTGGAGGTATTGACTGAATTCAGAGACGCTCTGGGCAATATAACACAGATTAATGATAAACTGGAAAGAATAGTTTCACTTTCACCATCAGTAACAGAAACTTTGTTTGAATATGGACTTGGAAAAAAAATAGTAGGAGTGAGCGCATTCTGCAAAAGGCCCGCAGAAACAGATAATATAAGAAAAGTAGGCAGTT
>JAKBQK010000168.1 GCA_021835265.1 Thermoplasmata archaeon | reverse complement strand
TCAGTATATCTTATAGATGTAAAAGGGATTTTGGATGAAAATCTGATAGAGTGGACTAAATTAGCGTAAAAATCTTAATCGCAGTAAAAGGATGAGAGTCATGCAATTATCACCATTCTAGTAGTTTCATAGATTCTAATAGAGATGGATAGAATGGACCGGTCGGGATTTGATTAATGTTTTAATCGAATCCTAGCAGTATTTCTAATCTTCAGCTTTTCTGTCAAACATGCTCTTAATTTTGGATGATAACTCTCATATCAACAACTCCAGAAAAATAACTTCCAGAGACCAGAAAATTCACATCCATTTTAGTAACTCCAATGGGAAGTGTAGAACTTGAATAATTAAGAACTTTTAAATAAGGAGTTTCACCATTGTATAAACTTACATTACAAATTGTTATAGGATTTATCCGGTTATAAACGGTATTTGAAACATTAAAGTCTATCTCCAAAGTGAATTTGGCTCCGTGTGGTTCATAAAATATAAACCCCCCAAAAGGTTGATTAATAGACACGCCAATTTCAGTTAGACCTGATGAACTGCTAATTGATACATTGGGTTGTGCTAAATTGACATCAAACGATATGGAAGAAAATATTAACAAAAAAACAACAACTGGAAATATTACAGAAAAATATAATCGTTTTCTAGCGACTGATTTATAATATTTTTTATAGATAATGTCCCTTCGGTCTATTTGTGAAATGTAGTCTAATTGTTTAATGCCGGAACTAATGTCCTTAACCTCCTTCTTTAAGGATGAGACATTTTTTATCTCTTTATAATAAAGAAATGAAAGGAAAATAAGTACTACTATAATGACTACAATATCAGCACTAATAATTATTCCATTCATATAAAGCCATATTCGTGTATGGACTAAAAATGGCGCAACATATAAGGAAAGTATGAAGAAATCTATTAAAAGAAGAAAACTAGTAATTGGAAAATAAGTATAATCACTGATTACACTCCCTTGAATTAAAGCGTATAGAATAACTGCAGATATGAAAGCGAGGATTATTTCCACCCCCGATTCTGTTGCGATTGATACAATTGTTCCCAATGCAAGGCATAATAAAAATATAAAAAAAATTTTGGAGTTTTGTATTTCTAATTTAGATTTAACCGTTCTTTGATTATTCCTTATGGCGTTCAGATAAGCGGGAAAGAGTCTTCTAAAATAGGAAGGTTTGAATCTGACGTTTTTGCCCTTATTTATAGTCTTTTTATAAATAGCTTTAATCGGACTTGCTTGGCGGTCGTAAATCCTTCTTCCTATTAAAATTGTGATAAGAAACCAAATTATTAAAAGTGCACCATTTTGGATATTATTATTAATAGTTGCGCCGGTTGAACCTAAATTATTTGTCCAAGAATAATATATAAAATAAACAAAGACAAGGACTGCTACACCTGCAGAAGACCTTGATCCTAAAAAGACGGCTATAGAATAACTAAGCATTACGCCTATAATCGTCAAAGGAAGCAATAAATAAACTATAGTACTGACTAATAGCATATAATCAGTACGGTTAGCAAGTAACATCAAGAAAAATAACGCACCGATTATACCCAAATAAGATGCGATGTAGGTAGCATAACAGAGAGCGTACAAGAAACCTCTCCAGAGTTGCGAGCGTCTCTTCTGATTTTGAACTTCGCTCATGGTACCCTAGATACCTATCCTTGATTGATACATAAATTTTGTTCTGGAAGCTATGGCGATTATTGAGTGTTAGAAAATAAGGTGTCAGACTTTCTATTTTCTCTGTAATTTACGGGATGATTGTAAGGTTTAAGTGGTTATACCCATTTAGGAATTATGGATTGTTATAAGAAAACATTAGTGCGAGAGGGAAAAAATTTCCAATTGAAAGGGAAACTACAAGATAATTGAATTTTGAGAAATATATAAAAACAATCGAAATAACGGCAGATGATTGCCATAGAATCAGGGATCAACTTTAAGTAATTCTTCCAATAAGAATATTCAACCCTTTGTTAATGGTATTAATCCAAGTGCAAGTTATGTGAAGTATACCCTTGATCTATTAAACAACACACTGTTCAGCGGAAATTATGTAGCTACCAATAACGGTCTTAACCCAGTCGCAGCAGCATTCGACTCCACCAACGGATATGTTTATGTTGCCAATAAAGGCTCTAATAACGTATCGGTAATCAACGGTGCGAGCAATGCGGTCACAGGCACAATAACCGTTGGATCATATCCAGACGCAGCAGCATTTGGCTCCACCAACGGATGTGTTTATGTTGCCAATTACAATTCTGGCACGCTTTCCATTATTTCATTAGTTAAATACACAGTAACATTCACAGAAACAGGATTACCATCAGGAACGGCATGGTATGTCAATCTGACAAATGGTCAAACGTTCTCATCTACAACCTCAACAATATCATTCTCAGAACCGAATGGAACATATTCTTACAACATCAGCAATGTATCAAGATATTCTGCCTCACCATCATCTGGCTCAATATCTGTCAACGGTAACGGTGTATCAAAAACTGTTACATTCACGGCCATCAAGAAGTCGACTCCTCCATCTGGCATATCCAACACAGAGCTATATGGTATAATCGGGGGAATAGTGTCAGTCGCTGTAATCGGATCCATGTTAGCAATTATGAGAAAGAAGAGGTAACCCCTTACCTGCCCTATCCAAATGATATTTCTGGCATTCAATACAGGAATTTCATAGACTTTAGAACAGGCAAAGCACCAAATGATTTGCCATTACCAATCGTCATAGTATTTCACTATTTTACTTCTCTTTCTTCATATTGATTGTCTAATTTCATTAATTAAATAAGTTTTTATCTAATTTAAGTTTTAAGGGAATACCGTTGAAGGTTCTTGGGACAAGAAGGGAGTTGCTGTTCTCCCATTATACCTGGGGTTGATACTTATGCCTGATTAGAATCTTCGCAAATAGAAAAGAAAAAGCATATTACGTTACTCACAGGACTGTTTCTATACCAAGCTTCCTGGCTGCTGCATTAAGTCCCCTGTCAGCCGAGCAGAACACAGTCATCCCGGCTTCAATACAGGTTTCTAGCTGAATTGCATCTACAATGTATATGTGTTGTTCAAGAACTGTCTCGACAGCTTTCCTGATTATCTGGCTACTAACAGGATATATTTCAACCGAGGAGGA